>NZ_CBFHNB010000008.1:300-7920 GCF_965657105.1 Puniceispirillum sp. (SeqCode) | reverse complement strand
TCAAACAGATGAGCTTATTGTTGGCAACTCAGCCGCGTCAAAAGATTTAAAAAAGCTAATTGACGTCGTCGCGCCATCATCAACAACCGTGCTTATTCTGGGCGAAACAGGCGTTGGTAAAGAACTAGTCGCCCGCGCTATTCATAATAATTCCAACCGAAGCGGTGAATTGATTTCAGTAAATTGCGCCGCGATCCCCAGTGAACTGCTGGAAAGCGAGTTGTTCGGGCACGAAAAAGGCGCCTTTACTGGTGCCGATAAAAACCGCAAAGGTCGTTTTGAAATGGCCGATGGCGGCACGCTGTTTCTAGATGAAATTGGTGACATGCCTCTGTCTCTCCAATCGAAATTGCTGCGCGCGCTAGAAGATCGCACAATTCAGCGGGTTGGTGGTGGCAAGGATATTAAAGTTGATTTTCGCCTTGTCTGCGCAACTCATCAAAATATTCCATCAAAGGTAGATAACGGTTCATTTCGCGCTGACTTATATTACCGGATCAATGTGTTCCCGATTCAAGTGCCAACTTTGGCTGAACGTGCCGTAGATATCCCCCAGATTGTTGAGCGCATTTTGTCACAGATGGGTGAGTATGATAATATTACCCCACCTGAAATATCCGAAAGTGGCTATAGCGAGTTAGGCCGCTATACATGGCCCGGCAATGTTCGTGAGTTACGCAACGTCATTGAGCGCGCCGTAGTGCTATTCGCTGGTAAAAGTATTTCAGGCACCCAGGTTAAAGAAAACCTCTTACGACTAAAAGTTCCTGACCGCGAGGAAGAGATGAATGCCATTTGGGATGCAGCTGATGATTTAAGTGGGATTTCATTAGGTGGCATTGGAGAGCCAGAAGATGCGCCGCTTCCGCATCCATCACATTATCGGGACTGGTTTAGTTATTTTGATACAATTGACCTGCGACGACATTTGCGTGACATAGAAGTGGTATTGATTGAAGCCTCATTGGAAAAAAGCGAAGGCATGGTCAGCCAGGCGGCTGCCGCGCTGAAATTAAGGCGCACCACGCTGATTGAAAAAATGAAAAAATTAATGATCGAGAAGCCAGTAGCGCAATCAAACGCCCTTGAAAACATAGACTAGCTTGGCCGATAACCATTCAATTGTCTTAATTTCGAGCCAGTGTTCTGCCGCAATTCAGCCATCAGGCCTAACACTTTTTCTTTAGCCGCATCATTCTGCTGGACACAACGTTTAGCAATCTTGAACCATTGTTCGTCGGCAACGGCATCTTGCGGGACTTCCATTTTATTCACCAGATTACGGCGCGATTGATCTAAAATCTCAATAGCCGCAAAATCGGCGCGGTTGATGGCATCATCAATTTCATGGCTAAGCACCTCAAACTCTTTTATTAAAGCCAGATTGTTTGGGAATTCTTTATCCTTTGACATCATTGTCATGTTACTGCCTTTCCTATCATCCCCCATGCATCACAAATTTCATCCAACGCACTAATCGCAACTTTAGTTCCTGCAATTTCATTATTGCCTGAGTCAGTGATTAATTGAATACGTGCATACTCATATAGCCGAAACAAATTTTCAGCAATTTCCCCCCCATCCTCAAAGTTAAGGCTCGTTTGCAGACCATAAATAATGGTTAATGCACGAGATAAAGATTTTGAGCGCTCCTCTGGAGACCCTTTAGGATCCTCTACATTCACGACGAATTTATTCATCGCGCGCAACAGCTCTTCAAACATAAGAAAAACCATTGCATGGGGATCATCTGACTCAACGATAGCGTCCTGATCAGATTTTTTATAAGCATGCATCATTTTATTGTAGCTCATTGAGGGATTTCGCTCCTATTTCTTGCATTTTGACGCAGTTATGCTATTACTAGATCCATGATGAATACTTTAGCAAATCAAGCTATACCGCCAGTTTCTGCGGCAAAACCCGCCAACGCATATGCGATGACTGCTATGTCACCTGCAAACATTGTGCCAAGTTTGCGTCAAACGGCAATGGGAATCGAAGCAACAAGCGCCTTACAGGTAATGCCGAAGGATTATCCAAATCAACCTGCGATGATTATCAGACACCCTAGGCATGCCCCATCAGCTGTTGCTGCCGAACAGTTTCTGGCAGCACGTGCGCTTATGTCACCTGCTTATCAACACAACACGCTTTTATCGAAAATGGCGCGCGTTTCTAATATGCATTTTGAAACGCCTCGTTTTCGCGATCATGTGGATATTCTGGCCTAAGTTAGTATCGTTTTAGGTCAGGCGCGCTCTAAATCGGCAATGCGCCCCTGTAAACCCAAATATAATTTAAATAGGTCGGCTTCGGTTACAACACCAAGCAAGGTATTATTATGCCGGTCAATAACCGGGATATGTTCGCCAACAAAGTTACTGGCAATTTCGATGGCTTGCTGCAGTGACGCATCATGCTTGATCGATATTGGCTCCGACTGAACATGCGTCTTTGCCAAGCTGTCTGATGTTTCAGCCAGTAACGCATGCAAGGTCAGCTTGCCTTTGAAACCACCACTATCATCAAGCAGGTAAGCTTCTGTGGCTTTTGCATCAACCATGACCCTGATTGCTTGCTGCACTGAACAGGTTTCTTTCAAAGCCACATAGTCATCATGCGCAATATCGGTAATGTAGGTTTCCATCATTTCAATATGCCCCCGCCCAAGCGAGACATCTATGCCCCGGTCAAGAAGTTGCCGGTCGAAGAATGAATGGCCAAACATAGCATGCGCCACCATTGAACTTGTGACAACGCTGAGCATAGCGGCTACGGCAAATTCATAACTCATTGTTAATTCAAGGATGATCAAAACCCCTGAAATGGGTGCACCTATGACCGCGCTTGCAACAGCTGCCATACCGCAAATAGCCAAGCCAGGCCCTGCGTTGAGGATACCAAGACTGACAAATACACGCCCAACAAAAGCGCCAGCAGACGCGCCAACAAGCAAGGCAGGTGAAAATACGCCACCAAACATCCCAAAACCAATACAAAGTGCTGTTAACCCGATTTTGGCAATGAACAAAATCAGCAGACCAACATTCAATGTTTCCGCATTCAGAATATTGGAAATCACTGATGTACCAAGGCCAAGAGCCTCAGGCACCCACATGCCAACAATGCCCGCACCAATTGCGGCAGTGATAAGCAAACGCGCGGGTGACCAGCCAGATGCGGCAGCGAAACGGGCACTATGGCGAATTGACATCATGAATAAAACGGCAATAAGACCAAATAAAGGGCCAGCGATCAATGCTGCTGGTAACAATCCGATGAGATCAACGTTGATATTATCCATTGCAAAGACATAACTATCACCAAATATCCATTTACTGACCCCAGCAGCCGTTATGCTGGCGATTGCAATCGGGGCAATGGCACGAAGCGAGAAATGCCGCAAAATGGCTTCATGTGCAAAAACAATTCCGGCAATTGGTGCGTTAAAACCAGCAGCGATTGCGCCTGCTACACCACATCCAATAAAGACATCCGTCGAGAGCATACCGCCTGTGTGCTGACGCATAAAGCTGCCCATAGTGGCACCAAAATGTACAAGAGGACCATACTGGCCAACTGATCCACCACCAGCAGCCGACACAAAGGCTACAAGAGTTGAACCAATGCCAGCGCGCACATCCAACTCATTATCAGTGCGATGAGCAGCAAAAATACTATCTGCGGGGCCATGAAAACGTTTGATTTTAAATAAGCGACGGATGATTAAAATCACGGCTACAGCTAGTAATAATCCACATAATGGAGCAAAAGATAAGTTAGTTGTTCCAATTACAACAACAAGATTGCTGAAGGCACCGCGAGCGTCAGAAAGATATTGAACACCCTTTACAAAGCCATTTGACATTAACGCCATGACGAAACCGAACAATAATCCCGTTGCAATCACGACCACGAATGATGTCAAAACAGAAACATATTTACCAAAATTGCTGATAACGTAATTTATCACTCTAACTCACAAGCATCTCAATTAAACTGTCAAAAGCCTCAATTAATGGGCAATTTAATGACCCTGCGCCTGCCCCATTAACGAAATATTAGTATGTTTGGCGCCCTATTGCATTAATTTTATCTAAAGCGGCATAAATCTTGCAGATTTGAGCCGTTAACATAAATAGATGAAATTTCAGGCATAATTAAATGGCAGTAGATTATCTAAGCGCCCTCAATGTAGGCTCTGGCTTGAACACAACCGAGTTGATTGATACTCTTGTCAATGCTGAACGCGCACCGACTGAAAGCCTTATTACCAAGGGCAAAGAAGAACGTACCGTCAACATCTCAAGTGTGGGCAGAATCAAACAAGGCTATAGTGATTTCAATAGCGCGCTAACACCTTTGGATGGCATTACAGGCCTGACAGCGTCACATATTGGAAGTTCGCTTGACATAGAAATTTCGGATCCAACGATTGCCAAGGATTTCTCAAGCAATATCGAAATCAACAGTCTAGCCGCCAGTCAAAGTCTAGTTTTTGATGGCTTTTCAGCGGTCACATCTAGTGTTGGCACTGGCACCTTAGAAATTTCGCTTGGCAACCGCGCGTCACTGACTGTTGTCGAAACAACAGATGGCAGTAGTTCAAATGTAGAAATCCAATCTATCACTGGTTTGGACAGTACCGCCATAACTGCACTTGCGGGCAAAACGATGACATTGTCCGATGGCACAAATACAGTTTCACACACTTTTTCTGCGGGGGCGTTAAATGTTGCTGAAACAACGACCGGATCGTCTTCAGTTATTGAAGTGCAATCAATCACTGGACTCGATGCCACCGGTCTTGCCAGTCTGGCAGGGCAAACGCTGACTCTTTCAGATGGCACCAACTCAATCACCCATACTTTTGATACTGCGCCTGCAGATTTAGATGCGATGGTCACAGCGCTTACAAATGCTACAGGATACTCGGATTTAGGGTTTGGTATTACCGCTGGTACCGATGCCCTGACACTCACTTACGAAGCTGTTGGAGAGGTTTCTTTAGCCACTGCCATTACGTCATCGCCCTCAAATCTGGCGGCGGTTGTTACAGGCCTTCAAGGCGCAACCGGTTATGCAGACCTTGCCTTTGGCGTCACAGCTGGAACAGATGCGCTTACATTGACCTATGAATCAAATGCTTCTGTTAGTCTTGCGACAGCTGAAACTTTTGATCCAAATGATGATGTAACCAAACAGACTATTACCATCGGCACGCAATCATCATTTACCGTCAGCAAAACAACCACAGGCTCTGACTCAGTGGCTGAAATTCAAACTATTGCTGGTTTTGACAGTACTGGTTTGACAAATTTGGCTGGGCAAACTGTAACTATTTCGGACGGCACAAACTCGATTGAGCATACATTCGCAACTGCCCCCGCTGACCTTGCAGCAGTGGTAACTGCGCTACAGGGGGCAACTGGCTATGCTGATTTAACCTTTGGTATTACTGCCGGCACCGATGCACTTACCCTCACCTATAAGTCAGCGGCCACGCAAGATTTGGCTACAGCGGTAAAAATTGGTGGTGGTGATAGCCTTACCGAAGTTCGTGACTACATAAACGCATCTTCACTTGATATTGTCGCATCCGTTGTTAAGAAAAGTGATACCAATTACGCGCTTGCCATTAAATCACGCGAAGGTTTGGATTACAGCATGAATATAGCTGTAACCGAAACGCCTGCATCTTCGGGGCTCAGTAGCCTTAGCTATACAAAATTCAATAGCACACAAGAGACCGTCAGTGCCGCCGATGCCAGCATTACTGTAGATGGTATTTCAGTGACACGTGACAGTAACAGCGTCACCGATTTGATCGATGGTATGACCATCACATTAAAATCGACAACCACAAGCGCAGAGACCATTGGGGCATCTTATGACGCCGACACTGCCTATGCCGCGATGAGTCTCTTTATAACAAATATCAATACGCTCGCGGCTAATATAGACGCCGAAAGCAAACGCGGTGTAAATGGCGATGAAAGCGGCCCACTCGCTGGCGACCCATCAATCCGCAGTTTGCGGCAAAAGCTTCGCGCTTTTAGCACACAAGCTATACCTGGCTTTGGACCCGATTCAGTTTATCTTGCCAATTTTGGTGTCCGCACCGAACTTGATGGCACATTGACGCTGAATGAAGCAGAGATGAAAGCGGCCTTTGAAAATGATCCAGATAGCTTTGCTGCGATCATGAATAGCCGGGTTACAACAGGAAGCCCGCTTGTTACAGGAAGCGTATCAGGCGATAAATACACACCTGGTGTCTACAGCTTTACACTGACTGATGGCGTTGGAACGCTTGGCACAACACAATTGACAAATTTTGGGACGGCTTACGCATCAACATCAGGTGACACAAATGGCGTCGCTCTGTCTATCAGTGGCGGCGGGACCGATACAACAGTCTATGTAGGTAAAAGCCTGCTTGAAACATTTCAGGAGTATGCAGGCAAATTGCTGGCTAGCACGAATGAACTTGATAAAAAAATAGCGGTCTATAATAGTGAGATAGAAGATTATGATGCCCAGCTTGCAGCGCTCGAAACACGTATGGCAAGCGTCAGGTCGCAATATGTGACCAAATTCTCGGCGATGAATTCGGCCGTGGCCAGCATGGAAAGCACAAAGACGCAATTAACAAGCATGATGGATGCTTGGACAGCATCGCTGAAAGCCTAAATGAAATTGGCGTGAGAGATTAGCGCTAACAGCTAAGCGCTAAAAGGCATCCAACAAAGATACAGTTCGACCAACCAACTCTACAAGATGTGGCAGGTTTTCTTCTTCATCTTCGACTTTCCATCCCGCTGGAGCCTGGGGAACCGTGTTTGAACGAAGTCCAAAGACATAAGCTCGAAACCCCTTTATCATAGCAACAGAACCAGCTTCGGCTTGTTTTACCGGATCTTCGGCAGACCCAAACATTGATTTAAGCTTGCGGGGCTTGCCAACACCCTCATTATGGATACGGTAATAGCAATAATCTGCAATCAAATTGACAGCTTGTTCACCAGCTTCTATTTCAGCCAAGAACCCCATTAATTCATTCGCTGTGTCACTAAACACCGCCTCATCAATGGGCGCATATCGCTCAGCCAGCCCGTTAGCATATTTTGAGGCAAATACCTCAAGATTTAGCTCTGCTGACAAAAACTCAGCGACGCATCTAGAAACAGCGACATCAAAAACCCAACCTGGACAATGCATTGGATACCCCAGCAAACCAATTAATTTTAAACTAAATACACATATCTTATAACGTTATCTATATAATAATTTACTTACAGATAATCAAAATAAATTTATATCCAATTATAAATCAAACCGAAAAAAACTTAGTGATCATATAATTATTATAGCATTTTCAATATGTTGAATTTTTTTCTTACAGAACGCTAATCATTTTTACCATGTGTCGTAAACCTTCCTGACGAAGAAACTTTCACTCTAGTTATGGAGATTTACTATGACTGCTATTAACACAAATGTATCTGCCTTGAATGCGCAGTATTACCTTGCGAATACCAACAAAGAGATGGAACAGTCGATGCAACGTCTATCGTCTGGTTTCAAAGTTAACAGTGCAGCCGACGACGCTGCTGG
>NZ_CBFHNB010000008.1:0-290 GCF_965657105.1 Puniceispirillum sp. (SeqCode) | reverse complement strand
GCTGGCTTGGCAATTGCTAGCCGTATGGACGCCCAGACACGCGGCCTTACAATGGCGATCAAGAACGCAAATGATGCTATCTCTCTATCTCAAACTGCTGAAGGTGCTCTTGGTGAGGTCACCAATATGCTTCAGCGTATCCGTGAATTGGCTGTTAACTCTGCAAACAGCACCTTGAACGATAGTGACCGTCTGTCACTTGATAACGAAGTTCAGGCGCTTAAGGCCGAGATCGACCGTATTGGTTCAACAACCACTTTCAATAGCCAGAACCTGCTGGACGGATCTTA
>NZ_CBFHNB010000007.1:0-45425 GCF_965657105.1 Puniceispirillum sp. (SeqCode) | reverse complement strand
GCGCTGATAGCCCCTGCTGTATAGGGGCCGATGCCAGGCAAATCCCGCAACCCTGTTACATCGGCTGGAAATATACCGCCAAGCTCAAACGCGACTTTGTTAGCCGCTTTATGCACATTGCGCGCACGGGCGTAATAGCCAAGCCCCGCCCATGCCGCCAACACATCATCCAGCGGCGCAGTGGCAAGGGCTGTCACGTCAGGCCAGCGGCGCGTGAAATCAAGAAAATAGGGAATCACCGTCGCCACAACAGTCTGCTGCAACATTATTTCGGATAGCCAGACATGATAGGCTGGTGCCAAGGATGGCCAGCGATGGCGCCATGGCAAATCCCGTCCATGACGATCATACCATGCAAATAAAGCCGCCGGATCAAAGGCGGTATCATTTACACTAGTTTCAATATGGTTGATAGGCGTTTGTGTATCGGCATGTTTATTCGGCATGATGAATTTGTTGCCCACTGTGAAGGGGTTACATACACCACCCATCGGATAGCGATTGGCATTTATTTAACTACATTATTGTGGTTAAGCATGCCAGAATGAAAATATACATATGACATTTGATCGACAGATTATACAAACCCATAGCGCACATATAAACCAGAATGCCGATGAGCGAACCAAAACAACCACATCGCAAAAACCGTATGTCCAGACTGTCGACGATGGTCGAGGGGATGGTAGCGCCAAGCGCGCAGGCACGCGGATTTGTTATCAGCCGCCTGATTTCACATTGGCCAGACATTGTTGGGGATATTGCCGAATGGTGCCAGCCTGCCAGCCTGTCATTTGATCGTGGCAAACAAAATGACGGGGTTTTAAAACTGGCAATCACTTATGGGCGGGGACCCCAAGCACAAGCGATGAATGCGCAGATCATAGATCGTGTGAATGCGGCCTTTGGTTATAATGCGGTTGGCCGAATCACGCTGGTACAAAGCCTATCGCCGCCGGCAAAGACCGAATCGACCGAGCAAAGCACGTCTTTAGACGACACCAACGCGCCTGATATATGGTCGCTGGATGAAAAGCTGAAAAAGGTGGCCTCGCCCGAATTACGCGCCGCCTTGCGCCGACTTGGGACACCACTTGATAAAACCTGAATTCAGGCGCGTCTTTATCCTTAAACATGTCATACACTTGAAAAATATTTAGTCTATAGCCAGATTCATCGATTGCTCCCCTTAAACCCGTGGATTATAATGAGAACCATGACAAATACCGACATCACATACAAATCTATTACAGCCAGCAACAGCATCTCGCGGCGGCGCTTTTCTTCAGGCCTGTTTGGCGCAGCTATCACCGTGGCAAGTCCGTTTGCGGCAAGCATGACAGCCTTGGCAGCTGACGATGATATAATTGCCCATATCAGTGCCCCACGTATTCTGGGCGATTCCAAAGCACCTATCAAAGTTATCGAATTTTTCTCGATGACTTGTGGGCATTGTGCCAATTTTCATAATGTCACCTTTCCAAAGGTCAAAAGCGATATGATCGAACGTGGGCTTATTCAGTTTGAAATGCGCCCCTTCCCGCTTGACGGACTTGCTTTGCGCGGTCATGCGCTAGCACGGTCATTACCAACGGCCAGATATTTTCCGATGGTTAAGGCGTTGATGTCACAACATAAACAATGGGTGCGCGCCGAAGATCCATTGGCTGCGCTTATGAAAATTGCTCGTCTTGCTGGCATTAGCGGTGCCGAATTCAACAAAATTATGAGCAATCGCGCTTTGCTGGAAAAGCTTGTCGAAATGCGTCAAACTGCGCTGAATGACTGGAATGTCAGTTCAACGCCAAGTTTTGTCATCAATGATGACAAAGTGTTATCAGGCAATATGAATTATGAAACATTTGTCGAAGAAATAAACGCTTATGGCGCTTAGGTTGCTGTAGAGATTTGATGAGCGCAAACACGTGATTTTTCGCACCCTGAAAATGGCAGGTTTCAAATCTTTTGCCGAAGTGGCCGAAGTTGAAATCGAATCCGGATTGACTGGCATTGTCGGGCCGAATGGCTGTGGCAAATCCAATGTCGTCGAGGGTTTACGCTGGGTGATGGGCGAAAGTTCGGCGCGGCAGATGCGTGGCGGCGAAATGGATGATGTGATTTTTGCCGGCACCGACCAGCGTCCAGCACGCAACCTTGCTGAAATCACCTTGAAACTTGACAATAGCTCGCGCAGTGCGCCTGCCGAATTCAACAATGACGATGAATTGGAAATTACCCGTAAAATCGAACGCGGCAAAGGCAGTAGCTATTATGTCAATGCCAAGCCAGCCCGCGCCCGTGATGTTCAACTGCTATTTGCCGATACCGCGACAGGCGCACGTTCATCTGGAATTGTCAGTCAGGGACGTATTGGGGCGATTGTGGGGGCGAAACCGGTGGATCGACGTGCCTTGCTGGAAGAAGCGGCCAATATCCGCGGCTTGCATGCTCGCCGCCATGAAGCCGAATTACGGTTGCGGGCTGCCGAAACCAACCTTGAGCGGCTCGATGACGTTATTGCAGGTCTTATCGAACAACGCGATTCCCTGAAGAAACAGGCGCGTCAGGCAGCACGTTACCGTTCGGTTGCTGATCGTATCCGGCAAGCCGAAGCGCAATTACTTTTTGCCCGCTGGACAAGCGCCCAGAATGATCTGACCAGCGCCGAAACCGATCTAAATCAGGCAAAATTGTTAGTTGCAAGCCGAACCCAAGACGCAGCCACTATTGCCACAACACGCAGTGAGCTTGCGGCGCAATTGCCCCCACTTCGCGATGCCGAAGCCGCGCGTGCTGCCGAATATCAACGCCTGGCCATCGGCCATGACGAACTTGACCGCGAAGAGGCCCGCCTGAAAGAAGCGTTGCGGCAGCTAGACGCCCAGCAAGCACAGATTAACACCGATATCAGCCGCGAAAATAGTTTGCGCGAAGACGCCAAGATTGCCATTGAAGCCCTTGCCAGCGAAACCGAAACGCTTAAGCAACAGATCGATGACGCCGTACCGCACCGTGAAGCGGCGCGTACCGAATTGGAAACCGCCCGTACCCATGCCAACACCGCCGAAGCGGCGCTTGCTGATGCCAGCGCCCTGTTGCGGTCTGCGGCAACATCACGCAATGGCCTGACAACGCGGCTAAATGATTTACTTGCTAGGCGGGAAAAAGCGTCACGTAATCTTGCTGACCTGTCACTGGACGCGCTTGGCGCCCAGACCAAATTATCAAGTGCCGGACTTGTAGAGGCCGAGGCCAAATTTGCTGACGCACAAAAGGCATTGGTAAAAGTCGAAGCCACGCTTGGAGACGCCCAGACGCTTGCCGATACAACCAAAGCTGATGAGCGTGAAACAGAAGCGCAAATCACCCGTATTCAGGCTGAAATCGACGCGCTCGAATATCTGCTTGCTGATAATGGTGATAATGAAGATACGCCGATTGTTGATCAGCTTTCGGTCAAAGATGATATGGAAACAGCCTTGGCCGCCTATCTGGCTGATGAATTGACCGCCCCGGCCGATGCTGGCACGCATAGCTATTGGCGTGATGGCATGGCACATAGCGATCTAACACCGCCTGAAGGCACTTTACCGCTGGCTGATTTTGTCAGCGGGTCAAATGCACTGAATCGTACCCTTGCCGGTGTTGGCGTAGTCGAGGATGAAGCCACAGCCGAATCCATACAGCCATCACTTCGCCCCGGACAGGCGATTACCACCAAAAGCGGACATCTATGGCGATGGGACGGGTTTGTCCGGCACGCTAACCAGAATGACCGAAGTGCCGAACGAATCCGCCAGCGACGTCGTCTTGAAACGCTTCAGACAGATGCCATTAAACTAGGCAAAGATGCCGAAAAAATGGCAGAAAAAACTGCATCTGCACAGCAAGCTCTTGATGCAAACCGCGCGGATGTTCAAAATGCCCGACAGGCGTCAATTACCAGTGAACAGCTTTTTGGTGAAGCACGCCGCCATGCCGAATCAGATGCCCTCAAGCTATCTGCTGGTGAGGAACGCGCAACCGAACTGGCCGCGAATCTTGATACGCTTATTGCCGATATAAAGGTCTGTGAAACACAACTGGCAGAGCTTGGCGACGAAACCATGCTTGCCAATCAAGAAACATCATGCCGCAATACGGCCGAACAAGCCCGACAGACACTAAGCGAAGCGATGCAGGCAGATACACGACTTGAAGAGATTCTGCGCACTGCTGGCGAAAGATTGATAACATCCAGCACCGAGCAGACCGCATGGCAACGCCGGCTTGATGGTGCCGCAAGCCGTGTCGCCGAATTAGAAACGCGGTTTGAAAGTGGCAAGCAAGAACAACAACGCCTTGAACAGATGCCCGCCGATATCGAAAAGCGCCGCCTGGAAATGGGAGATCGGCTGGAAGCTGCAAATACCGCCCGTCAGGAAGCCAGCGATCTGCTGATCAAAGCCGAAAGCCAGCTTGGTGAGGTCGAAACCGCCCAGCGGATTGCCGAAGGCGCCCTTGGTGAAGCCCGGGAAAGCCAAATTCGTGCCGAGGGCGCGCAAGAGCGTGGCAAAGCGCAGTTACAGGATATTAAAGACCGCATTCATGAAAAACTTGATTGCACACCCGATCAGACTGCCGAGATTGCCAATGTAGAATCGGCTGATGCTTTGCCACCAGTGGCCACATTGGATGATAAGGTGCAACGGCTTTTGCGCGAACGTGACAATATTGGCCCGGTTAATTTGCGCGCCGAAGTCGAAATGGAAGAAGTCGCAAGTCGTATCGCCAGCATGGAAGCCGAAAGTGAAGATTTGCTGGCCGCCATAGCAAAATTACGCGCCGCAATCAGCCATCTGAACCGCGAAGGACGTGAACGGCTACTGGCCAGCTTTGCCGAAGTGAATGGCCATTTCAAAGAATTATTCAAGAAACTATTTGGCGGTGGCACTGCCGAATTACAGCTTACCGAAGCCGACGACCCCCTTGAAGCTGGGTTGGAAATTATGGCTAGCCCCCCAGGTAAACGCCTGCAATCACTGTCGTTACTATCGGGCGGCGAACAAGCTTTGACAGCATTAGCCATCATTTTTGCAGTATTTTTGACCAATCCAGCGCCAATTTGTGTGCTTGATGAGGTTGATGCCCCGCTTGACGATTCAAATGTAGCGCGTTTCTGCGACTTGCTTCGTGATATTGTCGGCAAAACCGATACCCGATTCCTTGTAATCACACATCACCGGATGACCATGGCTCGTATGGATCGGCTATTTGGAATTACGATGGAACAGCGTGGGTTGTCAAAACTGGTATCTGTCGATCTACAAGCTGCCGAAAGAATGCGCGATACGGCTGTAGCTTAGCTTAGTTATGGCGTCTGAAAGACTGACTAAATTAGCAACTTTTGCACCCCCCATAGCACCCCCAGAAGCTGCGGCAATTTTGGCTCTATTGAATGCTTGACAAAAGCCGATGCAGTCCCCTATTTTGAGCGCGTTTTAAGCGTGGCTGAATGAAATACAACATTGTATCAATTTGGCTACACCCAAGCGAAAAAGGTGCATTAGACAAACGACAGGAAACCTTTGTTATTCAAGTTGGATAACGGTATAAACCCACCTCATTAATAGTGATGAGTCGGGAATCTGGAACTGCTGAATGAGCGTTGATGATAATGAAGGCGGCGATAAGCGCCTAAAAGACATCGAACGCCGCATCAATGCGATGCAACAGGAGACTCAGAAAGGTGACCAACCTAGCCAGTCTGCCCTTCCCAAGGGAATGGGGGCAATCATGGGCCGGGTAGCAACCGAATTGGTTGCTGGTGTCATAGTCGGGGCTTTTATCGGATGGGCGCTGGATAAATGGTTGGGTACATCACCATTATTTCTATTGGTGTTGTTTTTCCTAGGGGCCATTTCCGGTATGCTTAATGTGTGGCGTATTTTTACCGGTCGTGGTTTAGCGGCAGGTTATTTCGACGAGCATAAGCGGTCGTCGGATACAGATAAGGAGCGAGAGAGGAATGAGTAACTCTCAAGGAATGCATTCACCGGTCGCGCAATTTGAGATCAAGCCTATTTTTGATCTTTCAATTGGTGGTCTCGACGTCTCCTTTACCAATTCCAGCCTTTTCATGTTGCTCGCAATTGTGGTGAGCTCGGTATTTCTGATTTCGGCAATGCGCAAGCGTGAACTGATCCCTGGCCGTATGCAGGGTCTGGCCGAAATGATGTATGAGTTTGTCGCTGATATGGTGCGCAGTAATGCCGGCAATGAAGGCCGTCCTTACTTTCCATTTATTTTCACGCTGTTTGTGTTTTTGCTGTTCGGTAACTTGCTGGGTCTGATACCTTATTCATACACATTCACATCACAGATCGTTGTTACATTCGTTATGGCAGCCTTTGTTTTCTTGGCGTTGACAGTGCTCGCGCTGTTTAAGCATGGACTGCATTTCTTCAGCTTTTTTGTCCCAGCAGGTGCGCCAAAGGCGCTGATACCGTTTCTCATTATTATTGAGGTGATATCGTATTTTGTGCGCCCTGTCAGCCTTTCGGTTCGACTGTTCGCTAACATGCTTGCTGGTCATACTATGCTGAAGGTGTTTGCCGGTCTGGCAGTGATGATTTCTGGCGTCGGCGGTGCCGCTATGGCAGGGTCGATCTTCCCGTTTCTCGCCCTGATTGGACTGACGGGACTTGAAGTATTGGTGGCCGTACTTCAGGCTTATGTATTCACCATTTTGACATGTATGTATTTGAATGACGCTTTGCATCTTCACTAGGAGATGAGGCGCAACGCATTCCGCTAGCGTAATCAATAGCGGTGTTGATTAACCGAACTGTCTTAAACATGGAAGGACTATTAAAATGGACGCAGAAGCTGCAAAAATGATCGGTGCCGGTTTGGCCGTTATCGCTCTTCATGGTGTTGCTCTTGGTATTGGCAACATCTTTTCGGCACTTGTAACCTCTATTGCACGCAATCCTGCGGCACGTAGCGAAGTATTCGGCATCGGTATTCTTGGTTTTGCCTTGACCGAAGCTATTGCGCTGTTTGCTCTTGTTGTTGCGCTATTGCTATTGTTTGCTCTTTAAAGGCAGGCCATTTCATTCCATGACTTGTCTGTCGGGATACCGGCAGACAAGCAAGGGGATATTAATGAAGAACCAATTTAAAATATCGAAGTGCATGTCAATTGTATCGACAATGACACTCCTAACACATTCTGCATTTGCCGCTGACGCTGGTAAACCAGGCCTGCCGCAACTTGACATCACAACATGGCCATCTCAGATTTTCTGGCTTATTGTGCTGTTCGCTATTGGCTATGTCATCATGTCCCGCATCGTGACACCACGCATTGGCACTGTGCTTGAAGAACGTCGCAAGCGGCTTGATGACGATCTAGCCAAGGCACGTGAAGCAAGCGACGATGCTGCCAAAATTCGCGCTGGCTACGAAGAAACACTGGAAACAGCCAGATCAGAGGCTGCAGCATATGCCAAAGACGCGGCTGTCAAAGCGACACAGAGTTTAGACGCGGCCAACGCCAAACTTAGTAAGAAGCTAGCAACCAAAGCCCAGGCAGCTGAAGCCAAGCTGGCAACGGCGCGGGCTGAAGCTATGGAAAGTCTCAATGCTGTTGCTGTTGATGCCGCGATTGCCGCTACCCAGCATTTGACAGGCATCAAGGCCACCAAAGCGCAAGCCGAAAAAACGGTCAAATCGCTGGCTAAAACGATGACCCCGCAGGAGAGTAACTGATGGAAGACGGTATCGTAATGGAGTCAGTCTGGGTTGCCGTTGCCTTTGTGTTTTTTGTTATACTGGTATGGAAAAAAGCAGGTGCGGTTTTAGCCACTATGCTGGATGAACGGTCTGAGAAAATCAGATCCGATCTTGAAGAGGCAAAAAACCTACGCGATGCCGCCATTACCGAATTACATAATTATCAACGCCTTCATCGCGAAGCTGCCGATGAGGCAAAGGCAATCATCAAAAATGCCGAAATAACAGCTGAACGTATTCGCGAGACGGCTGAAAAGAACGCTAATGATGCCGTTAAACGGCGCGAAGCGCAGGCTACCGCCAAAATCAAGGCGGCTGAAGCCAATATGATTGCCGAACTTCGGGAACGTGCAGCTAGTCTGGCGGTCGCCACCGCCACTGAAATCATAAGTAACAAACTGGACAAAGATGCCAGCCTGGCGATGATTGACGAAGCTGCGGCAGAAATCGAAAAGATGAACTAGACTAGATCAGCACCCAATATATAAAAGGCTCCTCACGGAGCCTTTTTCTTTGTCTTTGATATAAGGTTTAGTGATTTGGCTGCAAACTAAGAACGATACGGCCACCAACAGGCACATCGAAGTCCATCTCGGCAACCGGATAGAGTTTAGCAACATCTTTATCAAAACCGTTGCGGTACCCAAACACATCGTTAGAGATCACAACATCATTAGCATCAAGAATAGCGGTCATCATGGGCACCGCTACGATATCTGCCAACGCATTCTGATTAAGATTACGTGATAATTTCAATCCGGCTTTAATTTCCATTTTAATGGTCCCATCATTCTGCGCTTTGCAGCTCGACCGCACACCATTAAAGCGAGCATTGACAATCTGCTTGCTTTCATCAGTCTGCACAAAGACCCTGGCACCTTCTTCTGGTGCAGTTACCGATGGGCACATGACCACAGAGTCTGATTTGGAACATGCCGCCATTGCCACGAACGAACATCCAATCAAACAGCCAAACAGCCGCGAAGACGAAAATAAAGAGGATTTTATATGTTTCATATGTACATTCTAGCGTTTTTTTCATCTAACAGCAATTGACCTAATCGCCCTAATCGCGCATGAACAGTCTATGGATATTAATGAAAAAACAACTATTAAAAAAATCACCCTAGCCGCACCTCGTGGATTTTGCGCTGGCGTTGACCGGGCAGTGCGTATTGTCGAGGTTGCGCTGGAAAAATTTGGCGCACCCGTCTATGTACGACACGAGATTGTGCATAATAAAACCGTGGTCGATGATCTGGCCAATAAAGGCGCTGTATTTGTTCAGGAACTTGACGAAGTGCCTAAAGGGGCACCGGTTGTGTTTTCCGCGCATGGCGTTGCCAAGGCCGTTGTTGCCGAAGCCAAAGAGCATAATATGATTGCTGTTGATGCCACCTGCCCGCTGGTGACAAAAGTACATATCGAAGCCCAGCGCCATGCCGCTCAGAAACGGCATATTCTGCTGATCGGACATGCAGGCCACCCCGAAGTCGAAGGCACAATGGGACAGGTTGCCACCGATGAAATCACCCTGATTGAAACTGTTGAAGACGCCCAAAAGGTGATGCCACCAGATGATGCGGCGCTAGCTTTTGCAACCCAGACCACATTGTCGGTCGATGATACGGCAGCCATCATTTCCGTTTTGCAATTCCGCTTTCCTGACATCACAGGCCCACGAGGTGAAGATATCTGTTATGCCACGACAAATCGTCAGAATGCTGTCAAAGATATGGCCAAAGGGTTAGATTTGATGCTGGTGATTGGCGCGGAAAATTCTTCAAACTCACAACGCCTTGTCGAAGTTGCGTTACGAAGCGGCGCCAAACAGGCACTCTTGATTGCCGATAAAAATGCTGTCGATTGGGATATGGTCGAAGCGGCCTCACATATCGGCATTTCAGCAGGCGCATCAGCCCCTGAAATTCTGGTCAGCGCTTTACTAGAGGCGATAAAATCACGCTACGATATTGATGTTGTCGAGCATGGGCATGTAAAAGAGAATATGACCTTTAAGTTACCGTCCATTTTACAAAAATAATTATCTAGGCAACAGAAGCATCTCATGGCCGTTTACACCGAAGTTGACGACACCACATTGACAGAATTTCTGTCATGTTATGATATTGGCACCGTTGTCAGCTTTGCCGGTATTGCCGAAGGTGTTGAAAATTCCAACTATCTACTGCGCACAACGAAGGCAAATTTTATCCTGACGCTATATGAAAAGCGGGTACATCGAGATGATCTGCCATTTTTTGTCGAATTGATGGAACATCTGGCAGGCAAAGAGATGAATTGCCCGTTGCCGGTCGCAGCGCGAGACGGCTCTGTTCTAGCTGAGATGATGGGGCGGCCTTGTGCGATTTTTACGTTTTTGGACGGGACATCTTCGCGTTACCCTAACCGGGCTAAATGCCGCAATCTTGGCATCGCACTTGCCCAATTACATATCAATGCTGAGGGTGTTTCCAGAACACGCGCCAACGCGCTTGGACCCAAATCATGGGCGCCACTGCTTGACTCTGTCGGTAGCCGAACCAATGAACTTGGTGATGATATGTTAATGCAGGTTGAAAAGCGTTTGGCGCATATTACCCGCAACTGGCCAAATGATCTGCCCCGCGGCATTATCCATGCTGATCTTTTCCCCAATAATGTACTGTTTATGGGTGATGATCTAACCGGACTAATCGATTTCTATTTTGCCTGTGAAGATATTCTTGCCTATGATATCGGCATATGTCTTAATTCATGGTGTTTTGAAGCTGATGGTAGTTTCAATATGACCAAATCCCGAGCCTTGATTAACGGCTATCAGTCCGTCAGACAGCTAAGCGAGAATGAGATCAACACTATTCCGGTTCTGGCCGCAGGTTCAGCTATGCGTTTCTTTCTGACCCGGCTTTATGACTGGATGAACACGCCGGAAAACGCACTGGTCAGTCCGAAAGATCCAATGGAATATTGGTCAATATTGCGGTTTCATCAATCGGTTTCTGGCCCTTCTGCCTATGGGTTCTATCAATGAACAGTAATGTGATAATCCATACTGACGGATCATGTCTGAGCAATCCTGGCCCAGGTGGTTGGGCGGCGATATTGAATTGGCGTGGCACGGAAAAAGAGTTGTCAGGTAGTGTAGCCGATACAACCAACAACCGAATGGAATTGCAGGCAGCCATTGAAGGATTGAATGCGCTAAGCCGACCGATGCAGGTCGAACTTCATACCGACAGCAAATATGTCATGAATGGCGTCACTGACTGGATGGCACGCTGGAAAGCGAATGGCTGGCGTACGGCGGCAAAAAAACCTGTCGCCAATCAGGATTTATGGGAACAGCTTGATGCAGCCACCCAACGCCATCAGATCAACTGGCATTGGGTTAAAGGTCATGCTGGCAACGAACTTAATGAACGTTGCGATGTACTGGCACGAAGCGCAGCCGAAAGCCTTAAATAAATTGCTGGCTATGCGCCTAATATTGTCAAAACATTCTCGGCACTTGAGACTGCAAATTCGCCTGGTTGTTCCATCAACACATGCGTGACAAGCCCATTATCGACAATCATGGCACAGCGTGTAGCCCGCTTACCTAGAATCGCGCCCATATTGACTTCAATGCCAAGTGCCTGTGAAAATGAACCATCCATATCAGCCATCATATCTATGATACCGTTGGCTTCATTTGCTTCGCCCCAAGCATGCATCACATGAGCGTCATTTATCGAAAGACAGGCGATCTTATCAATGCCAGCCTGCTTTAGCGCGCCCGCATGTTCAAGATAGCTAGGTAGATGTTTGACAGAACAAGTGGGCGTGAAAGCTCCTGGTACAGCAAACATAACAACACGACAATCATTAAAGTAATCGTCTGTTGAAAACGCACTTATACCCTCATCAGATTTGATCTGAAAGTTTGCAGAAGGCATAGCTTGTCCTGATTCAATGGTCATTATTTAAGTCTTTCACATGTTGATGATTATATTCAATCACACTAGTACAACGAGCATGACCATAAATCAAATCTAGTTAACGTCTAACCCTGCTAAATCAAGATTCCTATCGACAATATCCGTCGTCAGCAATTCAGGCAGGATAATACCGTCTGGATGCGACGGGCTGAAAATAGCATTAAAGGGGATTCCAAAGCGGCCATATTGCGCCAGAAACCGCGATATATCACGATCAGGACGAGTCCAATCGGCTTGTAACATGACTAGCTTACCCTGTTGTTGCGCTGTGTCTAGGCGTGCGGCAATCGCCGGATCATTTATAACAAACCGCTTATTTACCTTGCAAGTGATGCACCAGTCAGCAGTTACATCAACAAAAATCACCTGACCTTTAGCCAGATACATATCTATGCCTTTGGGATGCCATGGTTGCCACGCTACATCAACGCCAAGCCCCGCCTCTGGTAATGGCTTTTCCGGCAAGTTCGGTGACATTATAATGGGCACAGCCATTGCCGCAACCACCGTAACGGACATAATCAGGCGGGTGATACGAACCGTAAAGCCACGAAAGGCGACCAATCCGAAGCCTAACAGCAAAATAACCACAACAGCGCGTGTTGCGTCAGACCCACCTAATGTATGAAAAATAGTTAAAAGCCAAATCACTGTGCCACCCAGGAATAAAGCTAGCACATATTTCATCGTCCCCATCCAGCGGCCTGGCTTTGGCAAAAAGGCAACTGCTTGCGGCCATAGCGCTAGCAACAACCACGGCAATGCAAGGCCAAACCCCATAGCGGCAAAAATACCAAAAAGCATGATATTATCACCTGTCAAAGCCACGGTGACAGCGGTGCCAACAAAAGGCGCCGAACAAGGTGTAGCCAATAAGGTCGCCAGCATACCTGCCAGAAAGTCTCCCGCGTAACCTGAGCCTGCACCAGCCGACAATCGCGATACAAAAGCCGGTATCGGAAGCGTTACCCGGTCAAGCATAATCAGAGCAAACAGGCTTATGACCAATACCATGACAATCAAAAATACCGGATTCTGGAATTGAATACCCCAGCCAATTTGTGCCCCAGCGTATCGTAAGCTACCAAGACCTACCGCCAAGATCATAAAGCTGACCAAAATGCCCGTGGCAGATGCCAGAAAACGTCGCCTTACATGCCCTGCCGACATACCAGCCACCGATAATATCGATGTCACCTTGATCGCCAGAACAGGCAAAACACATGGCATCAGATTCAGAATAAGGCCACCCAGAAACGCCGTAAACAAGATCGCGCCAAGCGCAAGTGAAGCGGTAACAAGTGAAGCGGTAGTCTTTGCGTCAGAATTTACAGCCTCAGGCGCCGTGCCAATCAATAATCGCACCTCGGCAAGTTCAACATCACCTTTGCCAAGCCCCGCACGTGATGGCTGGCCCACAACGGTCAATGTGACCGGCATGCCGATCATATTTTCAGGTAACTTGCCCTGCATGGCGATACGGGCTGTCTGGCCGTTCATCTCCGGTTTCTTAAATGCGACGCCATCAATGCCTTCGACAAAAATATCCTCTATGGGCGTCGTTAGTGCCGCGAAGCTAACATAGAGATTTTCAGAATCATGCCATAGTGCCTGAGCGTTGATAGTGGGGGCTGAACCTGGCCGTGGGACTGCCGACGCATATTCGGCGATCATTTGGGTATGAATGGTCGGTAATGCGGTGCCATCGGCTATATCAAGATCCAGCGTGCCAGCAAGAGGAACACAGATATCCGCACAGACAAGTGCTTCAACATCAGCGGTTAACTGTAGCGGTGTGCCGCTTATATGTCCCGCAAGCGAAATCGGCAGAACAACATGTTCGGCATAGCCAAAATTATCAAAGCCAAAAGCATTAAATCTTTTTGGGGCTGGCCATGCGACCCGCGCCGATAGGGCTTTATTAAAATTCTGATCTAAAGTGATAGTGGGTGGTAAACCCGCCTCACCCGGAGTACGCCAATAAACCTTCCAGCCTGGTGCCATCCGGAATTCGAGCCCTAGTGGAATATTTTCCAAGCGCCCAGTGCCGTCAACAGCCGAAACCAGCCGCATTTCAGCCATCGCCGGATCGCCTATCCATATGCTGTCTGCCGCCTTGGCAGTTAACGGCATAAAAATTAATGTAATTAGTGTGATAAGCGCCATCGTCAAATTGGCGATTAGCCGCTGGCATATATGCCAAACCGACAGTCTGTATCTGTCTGATTTTAATGAAAGGCTGTTTTTCATTAGCTGATCCATGTGACCGGCACTTTAGGTAAAACTAGAATAGCTCTTTACCAATTATCCGATTAGCTGTCTAATCTAGATAGGTAATAAAACAAAGGAAACAAGCCGAACCGTGTCTTCATCAAGTCCAGCTTCACCAAACGCGATACATACGCCAAAAGGATTACAGGGGCATTTACTGATTGCTGTGCCGCAAATGCTTGATCCTCGTTTCAAAAAGGCCGTTATCCTGATGTGCCAGCATGACAGCCAGTCAGCCATGGGCTTTGTTATCAATCAGCAATCAGACCAGCTGAATTTAGGTAGCCTGTATGAAACACTTGAAATAGGCACACCGCGCTTCTGCGCCGAGCAACCCGTTTTCATTGGGGGGCCTATTGATGGCAATCGCGGCTTCGTTGTGCATTCGCAAGATCATATGCTGCCCGAAAGCAACCCCGTAACTCATGAAATTGGCCTGACCACAAGCCTGCATATTCTGGAAGATATCAGCAATGGAACCGGACCATCGCGATCAATCATTTCACTCGGCTATGCAGGATGGGGGAGCGGCCAGCTAGATGCCGAAATCGCCGCAAATGCGTGGCTAACTCTGCCAGCATCACATGAGCTTGTGTTTGACTGCGACGCTGACGACATATGGGATGAAACCTATGCCGCGCTTGGCATTAACCCCGCGCATTATACGGACATGGCAGGTAACGCCTGAAACACTCAATTTATCAATATATTAAGCTGACAACGCCGCGCTAAGCTGACTATTGGACATGATATTGTCCGTCGGCCCAACCAACGCTATTGCCGGATCACCCGCCGCGATCAATCCGGCTGCCACTTTGCTAACGGCGGCTGGGGTGATCGCATCAATAGCTTCAAGCAGATCACCATCATCCTGCGGCCCACCAAACAAAGTAATCTGGCGCGCTAGCGCATCACCGCATGCCGCAACTGACTCGCGGCTCATCAACAAGTTGGCACGAATTTGGGCTTTGGCGCGGGCGACTTCCTCATCGGTCACTTTTGCTGCGATAGCTGCCAGTTCACCTGCTGACACGCGAAGCATCTCGTCAACCTTGTCGGCTGATGTGCCTGCATAAACGCCAAAGACACCAGAGTCGGAATAAAGTGTTGGAAAGGAAAAAATCGAATAACATAACCCACGTTTTTCACGCACTTGCTGAAACAGACGTGATGACATGCCGCCACCATAAAGCGTTGATAATGCCATTAAAGAGAAACGATCAGGCGTAGTCGCTGATGGCGCTGGCAACCCAAAAATAACATGCGCCTGTTCAAGCTCACGTGTCAAAATACTGCGTCCAGCCAACCAAGCCGGTCTATTTCG
This sequence comes from Puniceispirillum sp. (SeqCode), assembly GCF_965657105.1. Classification (NCBI taxonomy): domain Bacteria; kingdom Pseudomonadati; phylum Pseudomonadota; class Alphaproteobacteria; order Puniceispirillales (SeqCode); family Puniceispirillaceae (SeqCode); genus Puniceispirillum (SeqCode); species Puniceispirillum sp. (SeqCode). The sequence continues at coordinate 30,074 of NZ_CBFHNB010000007.1, read as the reverse complement.
GGTGGGATGTTCAGCTGTTTTGATTGTCCCTATCGCATCTGTAATACGGCTAACAAGATCATCATGATCGATTTTACCTGCCGCGCAGACAAGCATCTGCCCAGCACCGTAATGCCGCTTCATAAAGCCCGCCAGATCCCGCTGGGTGAAGGCCGAAACACTATCCACTGTACCCAATATAGGGCGGCCAAGCGTATGGCTGCCATGCGTTGATTCGGCAAATAAATCAAAAACCATATCGTCCGGCGTGTCAGCCGCCTGGCCTATTTCTTGAATAATAACACCGCGTTCACGTTCGATTTCATCTTCAGGCAAGGTCGAGCAGGTCAGAATATCAGCCAGAATGTCGATACCTAAATCAAGATGTTCAGGCAGAATCCTTACATAATAGGCTGTTTCTTCACGGCTAGTATGCGCGTTCATGAAACCGCCAACATCTTCAACCTCGGTGGCAATCGCCAGCGCATCACGGTTGCTGGTACCTTTGAAGGCCATATGTTCCAGCATATGGGCAATGCCCTGTTCATTATCCCGCTCATCACGCGCACCAACTTGCACCCAGATTCCAATAGAAATGGTCTGGGCATGTGGCATGGTCCGGGTTGCAACGCCTAAACCATTGTCGAGCCTGGTCAGCTTTGCGGCACTCATATGCTGCGTTTTTCCTGTAACACCAGCGCTTTTACTGCATCTGGTGTGGCATCTGCGAATAGCTGTTTTTCTGACCGTGACATCAGGTCAGACAAATGCGCTGGCAAAGAAGGTGTTTCGCCAGTTGCCGTGGCGACAGCATCCTGAAATTTTGCTGGATGCGCACAAGCCAGTGATATGACCGGCACACCTGCCGGAATTGTGCCATCGGCCAGCGCCATTCGTGCCGCCCCAACCCCAACCGCACTATGCGGATCAAGCACCATATGATCGTTAGTTGCGCAGTGGCGTATTTCAGCAATCGTAGCTGCGTCATCAAGCCGGTATCCAGCAAATATAGTATGCGCCTTTTCCAGCACCGATGCGTCAACATCAAAGCGTCCGGTCTTGGCAAATGTAGCCATAGCCGTATTCACCGCATTGCCATCGCGCCCCAACAATTCGAATAACAACCGCTCAAAATTGCTTGATACCTGAATATCCATCGATGGGCTATGCGAGGGGGCAACAGCTTCGCGTTGCATCGTGCCGCTTTCAAAAAAGCGCGTGAGAATATCATTCTGATTCGACGCTACGATCAAACGTTCAATCGGTAAGCCCATCTGCGCGGCAACATAGCCAGCAAACACATTGCCAAAATTACCTGTTGGCACCGAAAAGGCGACTTTTGTATCTGGCGCGCCAAGGCTGAGTGCCGATGAAAAATAATAGACTATCTGCGGCATTAAACGCGCCCAGTTGATCGAATTAACCGCCGACAGATTTACCTGATCGCGGAATTCATGTTCGTTGAACAGCGTTTTGACAATATCTTGGCACGCATCAAAGTCACTTGGTACAGCAACCGCATGAACACCCGGCGCATCCACTGATGTCATCTGACGTTGCTGAACTGGTGAAACACGGCCTTCGGGAAACAGAATGAACACGTCAACCGCATCGCGCCCCTGAAAAGCCTCTAGCGCCGCCGAGCCTGTATCGCCGCTAGTAGCACCCAAAATAACAGCTTGCTTACCATGCGCCCGCAAGGCGCGGTCAAATGCACGTGCCAGAAACTGCATCGCATAATCTTTAAAGGCGATGGTTGGGCCATGAAACAGCTCTAATACATGGATGTTATCATTCAGCTTTACCAAAGGGGCGATCGCCGGATCGTCAAACCCAGCATAAGCGTCACGCGCCATCGCGGTGAGTTCGGCCTGATCAATCTCACCTTCACAGAAAGGCGCCATGATCCGACCCGCCAGCTCACAATAGGATAGCCCCTGCATTGACCGGATTTCGTCGATAGAAAAGCGCGGCCATGCCGTTGGCAGATACAGGCCACCATCACGCGCAAGCCCGCTCAGCAGCGCATCTTCAAAGCCTAACGGCCCGTCATTACCCCGGGTGCTTATATAGTGCATTATGCGTCTCCGTCATCTTGCTTTGCCGCGGCGTTTGCGAATGTCAAACGACCAGCCTGATGATGAAATGCCAGATATACAGCTAGCAAACCAAGTGCGATACCATACCATGTCATAGCATAGCTAAGATGCGCGTTACGCAAATTCAGTTCGGTCTTTGCCGCGATTGGCAAGGTTACGACATCACTAATACGCAAGCTATCCGCATAAAAGGCGGTGATACCATTATCAGCCAAGCCCAGATGCGTGATCATCTGTTGCGGGTTCACGGTAAACCAAAAGCCATTAGCAGGCTCATTTTCAGGAACAAAATAACCCTTTTGGCCAGGCATACGTAAAATGGCATCAACCGTCACCTGACCTGATACAAGCGAAAAGGTTCGTTTCGCCGGATCACGATAATCCTCGGATACCCACCCCCGATTGACCATAATGATACGGCCATCAGTCAATGTCATGGGCGTCACCACATGAAAGCCAGCATTACCTTCATAGGTCTTGCCTGTCATATATAATTCTTGGTCATGCGCAAAACTGCCGACAAGTTCAAGACGACGAAATTCATAGTCGTCGGTCAGCATATCAACCGCAGGCGGCGCTATGGCTGGCGCCAATGACCGGGCTTCAAAGCTGCTGATAATATCATTTTTCCATTGCAGGCGTTGCAACTGCCACGTGCCAAGCATCAGCAAAACAGCAAAAGCCGGAATTGCCACAACACTTAACCAGAGAAAGGGACGGAATTTAATCATGTAGTACCTGTTACCATTCTATGTGCGTATCTATAGATGCCCACTATAAAGGCCGCTTTACCATAAGTCGTGCAATAAAAAAGGAGCGCTATAGAGTAAGCGCTCCTCAAGACTTTTCAAGAATTGGCGATCACCCACCCCACCAATAGATAGCGGCAAACAGGAATAGCCATACGACATCAACAAAATGCCAATACCAAGCGGCAGCCTCAAAACCAAAATGTTGCTGTGGCGTGAAATGCCCCGCCGCACCACGGAACCAGCAAACTGCCAAGAACAAAGTACCGACAATCACGTGAAAACCGTGAAAGCCTGTCGCCATATAGAACACAGATGGATAAACACCATCGGTAAAACCAAATGGCGCATGCGAATATTCCAGCGCCTGCAAAGCGGTAAAGCTAATACCAAGCAATACTGTAATGCCAAGACCATTCATGAAATCCTTGCGGTTACCATGCTGCATGGCATGATGCGCCCAAGTGACTGTACAACCCGACAAAAGCAGGATCAGCGTATTGATAAGCGGCAGATCAAACGGATCAAAAGTTACGATCCCTTCTGGCGGCCAAATACCATCATTCGGAAATAGCGCACGATCAAAGAACGCCCAGAAGAAAGCCACAAAGAACATGATTTCAGACGCGATAAACAGCATCATGCCATAACGCATACCGATTTGAACAATCGGGGTATGGTGTCCCTGATATTCAGCTTCACGAATGATATCGCGCCACCACATGAACATGGTCAACAATATCAAACCAAAGCCTACGCCCAATAGCGCTGTGCCATATGCAACTTCATGCATATACATCACGGCACCCATTGCCATCGTAAAGGCCGCTGCCGACCCCACTATTGGCCACGGGCTAGCTTCAACAAGGTGATACGGGTGTTTGTTTGCACCGCTCATGTTAGTCTCCTTATAATCTGGCTTCTACCGTCTGGGTAGCGCCACCTCACCACGACTATTTTAGCCTCTAATCAGTTAACCGTCTATCGCCGGAAAGAAAGTGTATGATAAAATGATCTCATTCACATCAAGCGTATTCTCATCTTTGGCAATTTCGGGATCGACAAAGAACCGGACTGGCATATCAACCGACTCGCCAGGCTGTAATGTCTGTTCAATGAAGCAAAAGCAATCAAGCTTCATAAAATACTGACCAGCTTTGACCGGCGTAACATTAAATGTAGAGGTGCCAGTAGTCGGCACATCAGCCAGATTAGTTGCCCGGTAGTTAATCACAATCTCTTCGCCCGGATTCAACGTGACAGGTTTATCAACAGGCATAAATGACCAATTTAGCGCCGGTATCACATTCGCATCAAACCGGACTTTGACAGGATGATCATAAATTATATCGTCATTCACATTTTCGGCTATCTGCGTTGTGCCGCCATAGCCAGTGACCCTGCAAAACAGATCATAAAGTGGCACCGACGCATAAGCTAGGCCAACCATTGCCGCGACCAGCGCGCCAAGGATAATGAGCATACGCTTGTTACCCTTAGCTGGCGATGGCGCTGGAATCATCTGCACAGTCATGACGCACCGCCAACTTTAACCAGAGTCAATACATAGAACAACACAACCAAACCAACGATAATGCCAAGCACGGCCAGATTACGGCCTTTGCGCATACGTTGCATCTCTTCGGCCGTTTTGGGTGTTGGGGCTTGTTGATCTAGCTTGCTCATAGCACCAAACCCGTCACAAATTGATCAACCACCAAACCAAGGAATATAAGAAACAGATAGACGATTGAATAGGCGAATAGGCGCATCGCCAGAACATTGCTTTTACTGGCCCATATATGCCATGACATGGCAATAAATATAGCACCTGCCCCAGCAGCAAACGCACCATAGATCCATGATGCCATGCCGATAAAGGACGGCATCACAGCCACAGGTGCCAGAAGCACCGCATAGATCAATATCTGTTTACGGGTTTCATCGTCGCCCGCCACAACCGGCAGCATCGGCACACCAGCCGCTTTATAATCATCATTCTTAACAAGCGCCAAAGCCCAGAAATGCGGCGGCGTCCAGATAAAGATAATGGCAAAAAGCAAGATTGGTTCGATTGAAATACCACCCGTAACCGCGGCCCACCCAATGACGGGGGGCAAGGCACCGGCCGCACCGCCAATGACAATGTTCTGCGGTGTGCTTCGTTTCAGCCACACCGTATAGATAACGGCATAGAAAAAGATCGTGAAAGCAAGCAGCCCCGCCGCAAGCCAGTTCGCCGCAAGGCCAAGCAGTAAGACCGAAAACGCCGATATGACCAGCCCTAATGTCAAGGCTTCAGCAGGGATCATAACCCCTGCCGGAATTGGACGATTCTTTGTACGCGACATAACCGCATCAATGTCACGGTCATACCATTGGTTGATAGCACCAGACGCACCAGCACCCGCGGCAATGGCAAATAAAGAGATCCCAAATACAAGAGGGTGCAATGTCCCAGGTGCCAGATACATGCCCGCAAAGCCAGTGAAAATCACCAGGCTCATAACCCGGGGCTTTAACAACGCCCAGAAGTCGCCAACCGACGGCCCGTTAAAGCCGTCGGCAGTTGACGCAATTTGATGATCCGATGTGACTGACATCACGTTTCCTTTTTTACCATGACTAGCTTATGAGCCCGTCATGACAGGGTTATTTGACCTTTGGTAGCTCATCAAAGGTATGGTAAGGCGGCGGTGAAGCGACCTGCCATTCCAGCGTTGTAGCGCCTTCGCCATATGGATTATCTGCAGAACGACGCTTTGCATAAAAGGCTTCGGCAATAACGAACAGGAACAACAAGGCACCAAACGCACCCACGAATGAACCAATCGACGCCACCATGTTCCAGCCTGCAAAGGCGTCAGGATAGTCAATATAACGACGTGGCATACCTGCCAGACCCAGAAAATGCATCGGGAAAAAGGTCAGGTTCACACCAATAAAGGTAATCCAGAAATGGAGCTTGCCAAGTGTTTCCGAATATTCATAACCGGTCATTTTCGGGAACCAGTAATAGAAGCCTGCAAACAGACCAAACACCGCACCAAGCGACAAGACATAATGGAAATGCGCAATCACGTAATAAGTATTGTGCAGAACAACATCAAGACCCGCATTCGACAGCACCACGCCAGTCACACCACCAACGGTAAACAGGAAGATAAAGCCGATTGCCCACAGCATTGGTGTGCGGAAAGTAATTGATCCGCCCCACATTGTCGCAATCCATGAAAATATCTTAACACCAGTCGGCACCGCGATGACCATAGTTGCCGCAGTGAAATAAGCGCGCGTATCAACGCTCATGCCAACGGTGTACATATGGTGTGCCCAAACGATAAAGCCGACAAAGCCAATTGACACCATCGCATAGGCCATGCCTAGATAACCAAATACAGGCTTCTTCGAGAAGGTCGATACAATATGACTGACAATACCAAAGGCCGGCAAAATCATGATGTACACTTCGGGGTGACCAAAGAACCAGAATAAATGCAGGAACAGAATTGGATCACCACCGCCTTCAGGGATGAAGAAGGTTGTGCCGAAATTACGATCTGTCAACAGCATGGTGATTGCACCTGCCAGAACCGGCACTGCCAGCAACAGCAAGAATGCAGTAATCAACATTGACCAGGCAAACAAAGGCATCTTGTGCAATGTCATGCCAGGCGTGCGCATGTTAAAGATCGTTGTGATGAAGTTTGCAGCACCCAAAATTGATGAAGCACCAGCAAGGTGAAGCGAGAAAATCGCCAGATCCATCGACATGCCTGGCGTACCAGAAGATGATGATAAAGGCGGATAGATAGTCCAGCCAACACCAGCACCACCATCCATCACAGCCGATAACAGCAACAGAATAAATGACGGCGGCAATAGCCAGAAGCTGATATTATTCATCCGCGGGAAAGCCATATCCGGCGCGCCAATCATAATGGGCACGAACCAGTTACCAAAACCACCAATCAATCCAGGCATGACCACAAAGAACACCATGATAAGACCATGGGCTGTGGTGAACACATTCCATACATGGCCATCAGCCATATATTGAACTCCTGGCTCCATCAATTCCATACGCATATAGACTGAAAGGCCACCACCGATAAAGGCAGCAAGGATAGAAAACACCAGATACATAGTACCGATGTCTTTATGGTTTGTTGAATAAAGCCAACGGCGCACAAAACTTGAAGGGGCACCGTGATCAACGTGGGCATGGGCTTGCGCACTCATATTAATTTCCTCTTCGTTTGCGTTATTTGGCTAACGCTAAAACAGTTGTTTCAGATGTGATGTTTTCGATGACAGGCGCGACCGCGTCAGCGCTTGCAAATTCTTGCTTGGCGTTCGCCAGCCATGCCGCATATTCGTCTTTTGGCAATGCCTTTACTTCGATTGGCATATAGGCATGGTTGATGCCACAAATCTGGTTGCACTGACCATAATAGGTATTGGCACCCGTTGGCACATCAATCCATGCTTCGTTGGTCCGGCCAATAAAGGCATATATCTGCACGGCCAGTGAGGGCACGAAGAACGAATGCATAACATCATTTCCGGTAATAAGCAGTTTGATGCGGGTGTTTTCCGGCACCACCATCGGGTTATCAACCGATAGCAGCCGTATCTGACCCGGCTGAAGATCAGCTTCTTCAATAAGGTAGCTGTCAAAGGCCACACCATCATCCGGATACTCATAATTCCAGTACCATTGGTTGCCCGTTACCTTGATCACCATGTCGGTTTCATTTGTACGGTCCATATAGTAAAGCAGGCGGAAGGACGGGATAGCGATACCAACAAGGATAAGCACCGGAATAACTGTCCATAAAACTTCAATTACAGCATTATGCGATGTCCGTGACGGCACTGGATTAGCCGCAGCGCGGAACTTGACACCAACATAAATCAGCAGGCCAAGAACAAATAGCGTAATGGCCGTGATCACCACCAACAAAAGATTATGAAGGTCGGTGGCCATTTCGGCGATACTACCTGCAGGTGGCTGCAAGTCTATTTGCCATGGCTGCGGCACCGCGGCAAATGCCATGTTGCTAGCAAAAACAATCCCAATAAAGCTGCTCAATGCAACGGTAAAGGCCGTTACGCCGGTGCGGCGCGAACCAGTTTTCAGATCCAACAAGATGTTAGCCAAAGACGGCATGGATTTTTCTCCCAAATATCGAGATCCGTTAAAGATCTATAAGCATGCTCGTAAATCGTAATTCAATTTTCAAACCATGAATATTTAGACTGTTTCAACACAAGATGATAGCCCCATGCGGCAGCCTGTCGCGATAATTTTTATCTTTTTTTCAGTTTTAGGCTTTGTTACCAAAATATGTAGGCACATACAACAATATGGATCATGGCTTTCCCTTGAAATTTAGTACTTTTTACCCCATTCTCTTAGCTCATACTCAGATAATCGTTTCGTTAATATATTATAATGTTTGGACACAAAATGGATATGCTCGCTCAAACTAATGACATCTTTTTTACTCGTACCGGACTTGACCCAGATCGTGCCGAGGCCATTGTGCGTGATGCCTTGGCTGGCGCTGATGATGGCGAATTATTCATGGAAATGCGGCACTCTGAATCATTGGTATTTGATGATGGTCGCTTGAAGTCTGCCAGTTATGATCAGTCTAGTGGCTTTGGTCTGCGCGCAATTGCTGGTGAAGCACATGGCTATGCCCATGCAGGTGAGCTAAGCGAAGATGCGTTGCGCCGGGCCGCGGCCAGTGTCAAAGCGGTGACCAGCGGTTATAATGGTAGTCTGTCTGTTGGCCCAGCGGCTGGTGCTAACCAGCCACTCTATTCAGATGCGAATCCGCTTAACCACACACCTTTCGAACATAAAGTAACGCTTCTTCAGGAAATGGATGCCTATGCGCGCAGTGCCGACCCACGTGTTGTTCAGGTAAGTGCCAGCCTTGCTGGTTCATGGCAAGCTGTTCAAATCATGCGCAGCGACGGCGTCCGTGTTGCTGATATCCGTCCGCTTGTCCGGCTAGGCGTGACAGTCGTTGTTGAACAGAATGGCCGCATGGAATCAGGCGGTACTGGCGCCGGTGGGCGGGTCATGTTTACTGATTATATGCAACCAGAGGTCTGGAAAGCGCAAATTGATGAAGCCTTGCGCATGGCAGTGCTAAATCTTGATTCGATTGCCGCACCAGCTGGCGAAATGGAAGTCGTTCTAGGGTCTGGCTGGCCAGGTGTGATGTTGCATGAAGCTGTCGGACATGGTCTGGAAGGTGACTTTAACCGCAAAGGCACATCTGTATTTAGTGGTCGTGTTGGTGAACAGGTTGCCTCAAAAGGTGTTACCGTTATCGATGATGGTACCATTAGCGATCGCCGCGGTTCTATCACCGTCGATGATGAGGGCACGCCAAGCAAACGAAATGTTCTGATCGAAGATGGCATTCTAAAAGGCTATATGCAAGACAGGCAGAATGCCCGCCTTATGGGCGTTGACGCAACCGGTAATGGTCGCCGTCAATCCTATGAACATGCGCCCATGCCACGGATGACAAATACCTATATGGAAAACGGCAAGGATGATCCGCAGGAAATTGTCGCCTCAATCAAAAAGGGCATCTATGCGGTGAATTTTGGCGGTGGTCAGGTCGATATCACCTCAGGCAAATTTGTTTTCTCAGCCGCAGAAGCTTATCTAGTTGAAAATGGAAAAATCGGCGCACCCGTTAAAGGCGCAACCCTTATTGGTAATGGTCCAGACGCTATGTCAAAGATCAGCATGATCGGCAATGATACCGCCCTTGATAGCGGCATCGGTACATGCGGCAAGTCAGGCCAAAGCGTGCCTGTCGGTGTTGGTCAGCCAACAGTGAAAATGGGTGGCATTACTGTGGGTGGTACTGAAGCTGCCTAATTGACTGCTGATGGTTTTGGACGTGCCAATTTTGTCACAATAATAAGCAAAAAGACCGTCACGATTGTGCCAACACTAAAGGAATAGTGGGCCCCACCAAGCTCGTATAACGGACCCGCTATGATCAGCCCCAGAACCTGCCCTAATGAGCCAAACCCCTGGACGGTACCTAGCGATCCGCCCATCACATTTCTGCCTGCAATATTGCTGACCGCCGCGGTCAAAGATGGATTGCTAAGCGCATAGCCAAAACAGACTGCGGTTGTTGCGAGTAACATCTGGGCAAGGGGAAACGCATTTCCAAAAAACATATCCAGTGACATCAGCACGGTCATGGCTTGCCCTGTCCCCAGCAAAATAACGCCAATCGCAATTGTGCCGACTTCGCCAAATTTGCGCACAACCGGATTAATCAACCCCGCCTGCACAAGCACGATACAGACGCCGACATAGGTGAATAACCAGCCAGTCGCCCTAGCATCAAAATCAAGATAGTCTTTCAGCAAAAGAACAAAGGACGCTTCAACTTGGGCAAAGGCCAGGTTAAGGCAAAAATAGGCAATCGCATAAAGGGCCAGTGGGCTTGTCAGAATATCATGAATACGGCGCATCAAAGGTGTGGTGATCTGATCTGTGCTTTTTATTGGTGCGGCAATCGAGGTCTCACTAAGGCGTAACGCCAACCCAAACGCAATAATCGAAAATATAGCCGCCACAAGGAAAGGTGCCTGATGCAACGGGCCGCCACCTAGGCCACTCAAGAGACCGCCAAGCGCTGGCCCCGCAACAAAACCCGTGCCAATTGCCGCCCCAAGAAGCCCCATATATTTGGCACGTTCCTCGGCTTTAACGCGATCAGCTATAATGGCCTGAATAACCCCGGTATTACCCGCAGCAAGACCAGCCAGAATACGCGCGGCAAACATGTGAAAAATTTCATTCGAAAAGGCGAACCAGATATGTGCCAAAGCACCAACTAACAATGATACAACCAGAACTGAACGCCGACCAATTCTGTCTGACAACCAACCAAGAATAGGGTTGGCAACGAACATCGCTAAGGCAAAAGAAGCAAGCAAGGCTGTCATCACCGTTGCCGACTGCCCAAGCGTATCAACAACGGTATAAGGCAGAATAGGTATCAGCGCGCCTATGCCGACAAAATTGATAAAAACAACAAGCAGAAGCGCAAACATATTTGTCCGTAATCTTTCTAGCTACATAAAAAGTGCCTGCTTATCAAGTCGGTCTGCTATCAAGAGGGCTAACTGGCGATTAATAGATATGCTCGATAAAGGCCGGGTCAACCGATTGATTCCAAGCCCCATCATAGCGGATCAACATTTCATCTGCATAGGTTTTTCGTGTGCGCAGAATATTCTGTAACGGGCTTAAAAAGCCAGTTTCGTCATTGCCACCACCATCCAGAATGGCACGACGATGCAGGCCAGCGCGCGAAATATCAACAAGCTGGGTCGCCAGGTCATAAACATCATAATGCGCCAGCTTTCCCTTTAAGCCGTCACGCGCTACCGAAAGCCTGGCTTCCATCACATCATTGGCGGTGATCGATGCCGCAAGCGCCTCGGCAGCAGCCAATGATTCCGTATCATATAACAACCCTACCCAGAAAGCAGGCAAAGCACAGATATTGCCCCATGAGCCACCATCAGCACCTCGCATTTCAAGAAATTGTTTCAGCCGTACTTCGGGAAATGCAGTGGTGATATGATCTTCAAAATCACCCATCGTCGGGGTTTGCCCCTCAAAACCCTCCAGTTTTCCCACCATAAAATCACGGAAAGACTTGCCTGCAACATCCAGATAATCATCGCCACGATGCAGAAAATACATAGGCACATCGAGAATGTAATCAATCCATTGTTCATAGCCGAACGCCGGATCAAACACACAAGCTGGTACGCCGCACCGATCATTATCCGTATCAGTCCAGACATGCGCGCGCGTCGAAACCAGTCCAGATGGCGCACCATCTTTGAATGGTGAATTGGCAAATAATGCTGTAGCCACAGGCTGAAGCGCCAGCGAGGTGCGAAATTTGCGCCGCATATCTTCTTCATCAGCATAGTCCAGATTGACCTGAACCGTACATGATCGCAGCATCATATCGAGGCCAAGTGAGCCAACTTTTGGCATATAGTCTCGCATGATTTTATAGCGGCCTTTTGGCATCCATTCGATATCGTCACGCCCCCATTTGGGATTGAAACCAAGGCTAAGCATACCAATGCCAAGTGCATCACATACCGCGCGCATATGTTTGAGATGACGCCCTGTTTCGGCGCATGTTTGATGGAGATTTTCCAGTGGCGCGCCTGAGAGCTCAAGCTGTCCGCCAGGTTCCAGTGTCACCGAGCCGCCAGCACCATCCTGAATGCCAATAATATTGCCATGCTCCATGATTGGTCGTGCTTTTTCACCAAGGCGCGCGCGCAGGTTATTCAGCATGACGCGAACACCATTTTCACCATCATAGGCAACCGGTCGCAAATCATTGCGGTAAAAAAGGAATTTTTCATGCTCGGTTCCAATGCGCCATGTATCAGCGGGTTTGGCGCCTTTGGCAATCCAGTCAATCATCTGTTGTTTGTCCGCAAGCGGCATACCGTTATCGGTCATGATTTTATCCTTGGCTCGTCTTATTAGTTGATGGGTTGTTTATGTTTAACGCCAGTCACCACAAATTGCCTGATAACAGGCTAGTGCCGCAATAGCTGCTGTGTCCGCACGCAAAATACGTGGACCGAGTGAAGTTGTTAGACAATTATTTATTTGCGTCAAGATTTTATGCTCTGCTGGTGAAAAACCACCTTCGGGGCCAATCAGTATGGCGGCCTTTTTTGGGGGATCAATCGCCGCAAGTGCAGTTGTTATATTATGTTTTGCCGCCCCCGCACTGGATTCGTCGCACCAGATCAGAAGGCGGTCATCTTCACGCGCGGCAAGTGCCGTTGCTAATTTTTCAAACTTCATGATTCGGGCAATATCAAGACGTTCAGTCTGTTCAGCCGCTTCAATGGCATTGGCCACGAGACGCTCATCCTTGACCCGTGATATCTGACAAAATTCGGTACGAACCGGCCAAATTCGGCTGGCACCAAGCTCACTTGCTTTCTGCGCGATGAAATCAAGCCGTGCCTTTTTGACAGGCGCAAACAGCAACCATAAATCCGGACTGTTGGTTTGTGGCCGCGTCTGATTAATCAGGGCAATCTGCGCACCCTGTTTGTCAAGCGCGTCAATAACGCCATGCCATTCACCATCCTGTCCATTAAACAGGGCAATGACTGTACCCAGTGGCAAGCGCATTACATTACCTAGATAATGCGCCTGTTCCTTGCTGACAGTCACAAAACCGCTAGCCTGTAATGGCGCGTCAACATAAAGGCGTGCTTTGGCTGAATGATTTTTACGAATTGCGTCCATAAGGTTTTAGTAGCCACCTTGATGGAACAATTCAATATATCAATTACACTGCATGCCATCAGTAGTGACTTGATAAGTCTGCCCGAAGCCAATAATGGTAAAATATGAACACACACGAAACAGATACGCCGCAAGGCCATACCGACATACAATTACGTGGTTGGTGGCAAAATCTGCCAAAAGGCTGGCACCCGTATGTCTATCTGGCGCGATTGGATCGACCGATTGGCTGGTGGCTTTTGCTGTTGCCAGCATGGTGGGTGATACCCGTTACCAGCGCTGACAGCGGACAAATGGGTTTGCTGATGCTGTTATTTATGATTGGCGCTATCACCATGCGCGCTGCCGGTTGTGTAATCAATGATATGTGGGACAGAGATATTGATATAAAAATTGAGCGGACACAATCGCGTCCACTGGCGGCTGGCACTGTAAGTATGGGCATGGCATTCATGTTTCTTGCTTGTCTTGGCGTTATCGGGCTTGCTGTGCTTGTTCAATTACCACCAATGGCTATTTTCATCGGTATAGGGTCCCTGCCGTTGGTCGCGTTATACCCGCTGGCCAAGCGGGTTACATGGTTTCCCCAATTTGTTCTCGGCCTGACCTTTGCATGGGGGGTGCCGCTGGGCGTTGCCGCCGCTACGAATCAGGCTCCATCGGCAGCATTCTGGGTAATATATGCCGGAAGCGTCGCCTGGGTTTTTGGCTATGATACAATTTATGCCGTTCAGGATATGGTTGATGATCGCCAAAGCGAGGTCAAATCATCTGCCCTTGGCCTAGGGAAAAATTTGCATAAAGGCGTTGGTATTGCCTATGCGCTTAGCATTTTATTGTTATCAGCCGGTTTCTATATGGCCATGGGTTTTGGTCTATGGTTTGTGGGGATGTGCTTGATGGGGTTGCATCTGGCACATCAACTGCGACAGCTTGACGCCGATGATCCAGCCATGGCCTTGCGCCTGTTCAAATCAAACCGCAATGCCGGACTTATCCTGACCGTCTTTGCTGTTGCCGACCATATGCTACGCGTGGGGCTATAGAAACGCGTCCAGATTATCACATTCGGTATCAATAACTGTCCAAGGCGCATTTGTTGCAAAAAGCGCATGTGCGGACAATATTTCGCGAATGGCATCACGCGCCGCTTTGTTGTTCCGCATATCGGTCACAAAGGCAGCGTGATCACGGTCGTCATTATGCTGACATAGGCGGCGCACAAATGTGACGGCTTCAGCCTGGGTGAAAGCCGAAAACTGGCGACCTTTGGCTTCAATCACAGGCAAAGATGCTGGCATAGCGCCACCGATATCAAGCACACCAGAACGAGCGTTATAACCATATAGCGGGGTGCTAGCAGGCACAACATGGCCATCCGCATCGGGGATATCCACATGTGTGACAGCCCCTTCTGAAAAACGGACATAGTCATAAGCAACACCGACGGCCTCGGTTCGGTGCATTTCAGCCAGTTGGCTGGCATCAAGCCATGCTACATTCAATTGGACATGACATCCTTCAGACGGAAAAGCTGTACAAGGCACCGCACCATAATAGCCCAGCATGGCAACATGTACGATATCGCAATCATGCAAGATAGCCGGCGTCACCGGCACAACAGCATCATTGCCAAATTTACGCCGAAGCTGCACCGGCGCCCGGTTTGATCCAACCGATAAAACAGCCGTACGCCCATCCAGAATGCCAACGTCTATTAAAGGTTTCAAACGCCCAGAATCAAGAATAAAGGCACCAGATGGCGCATCATATGGATAGCGTAATGCACGATCAATCTCAGATTGGTTGGGCAGATAAACCTCAACATCAAACGGTGGCGCTTTATGTAATGGTTGATCAGATGACGTTGGGTTATCAGACAAGGGCCGTATCTTCCGCAATACCAAGCGCGATATTCATATTCTGAACAGCTGCACCCGACGCGCCTTTGCCCAGATTATCAAGCCGTGCTGTCAACCAGAACTGGCTTTCATCCTGATTAGCGAAAACAAACAGCTCCATATCGTTGCGACCTGCCAGAGCATCAACAGCCATGGTGGTCTGACCAGCTAGGTCATTGGCACCAGCCGCACCCATAGCAACAAGGGCACTATCAGCATACCAATCCCGCAACAGATCATAAATTGCCGATGCCGAAATGGGCATTACTAACTGACGCGCATGAAGAGGTACATGCACCAGCATGCCCGCATAGAAATTACCAACAGATGGCATGAATAATGGTGCTTTATTGAGACCTGAATATAACTGCATTTCAGGGACATGCTTATGTTTCAAGTCAGTTGCATAAGCCAGATACGGTGCCATATCCCCTGCATCATGTAGCGCGATCATGGCGTTGCCACCACCGCTATAACCACTGACGGCGGGAACGGTAATATCTGCATCGGCTGGAATTATACCGGATTTTATCAAAGGCCGAAGCAAAGCAATCGCCCCTGTTGGATAACATCCAGGGTTAGAAATCCGCTTTGATGATGCCAACAAACGACGTTGCGCGGCGTCCATTTCGGCAAAACCATATGCCCACTCAGGGTCAGTCCGGTGCGCTGTAGACGCATCAATCAGACATATATCCATATCATTGGCCGCTGTTGCCACTTCGATTGCAGCTACATCAGGCAGGCATAGAATTACCGCATCTGCCTTGGCTATCATGTCGAGACGTGCAGACATATCCTTGCGAACAGCATCATCAAGATGCAGAATTTGCACATGCGGGTGCAAAGCCAATCTTGACGCCACTTTCAAGCCGGTTGTACCAGCTTCACCATCGATAAAAACTTTATAACTCATGGCGCAGTAAT
Organism: Puniceispirillum sp. (SeqCode); assembly: GCF_965657105.1. NCBI lineage: Bacteria > Pseudomonadati > Pseudomonadota > Alphaproteobacteria > Puniceispirillales (SeqCode) > Puniceispirillaceae (SeqCode) > Puniceispirillum (SeqCode) > Puniceispirillum sp. (SeqCode). Next base: position 14,059 of record NZ_CBFHNB010000007.1, on the reverse strand, counting down.
AAACGGAAAAACAAAAAGCATCAACCAATTCAATTTTTCAGGCCAGCTTGACGCTGGACAGTTGAAAACTTAACACGGGCGGGTTATCTGATAAGACATGAAAACACATGAACAAAATCTAATTTCCGAACTTCTTGATGCAGCCAAAGCCGCAGGTGCCGATGGTGCTGACGCAACATTAGCTCGTGGAGAAGGCAATAGCGTCGATATCCGCCTTGGCAAAGTCGAGGCGGCTGAACGATCTGAAGATTATGACGTCGGTATGCGCGTCTTTGTCGGACAACGTACAGCATCGATCTCAACCAGCCAGCTTGATAGCGAAAACATCAAACAGCTGGCAGAACGTGCTGTTGCTATGGCCAAACTGGCACCTGAAGATCCCTATGTGCGGCTTGCCAACCTTGATGAACTAGCATCGGAACTCCCCGAACTCGATATGTATGACGCAACCGAAACCAGCGTTGAGACATTGACAGAACGTGCTAAACAGGCAGAAGACGCCGCCCTGTCCCATAAAGGCATTACAAATTCTGATGGCGCATCTGCCAGCTATGGTGTGGTCAATGTGCTGATCGCAACCAGCAACGGATTTTCAGCAAGCTATAAACGGTCTTCATCCAGCGTTTCAGCCGTGGTCATCGCCGAAAAAGACGGTCAGATGGAACGCGATTACGATTACAGCGCCGCTGTGTTTGCCGAAGATCTTGATGCGCCAGATGCCATTGGTCATAGTGCGGCAACCCGAACACTATCTCGGCTAGGCGCCAGCAAACCAAATACTGGACAATTTCCTGTGATTTATGACCAACGTGTCTCATCATCGATTGTCAGCACATTGGCTGGCGCCATTAATGGGGCGGCAATCGCGCGGGGCACCAGCTTTCTAAAGGATAGTCTTGGTCAACAGATAGCCAGTAAAGGGTTGAATTTCATTGATGATCCGTTGCGGCCACGCGGCATGGGATCACGTTTATTTGATGGTGAAGGCCTGCCTGTCAGCCAGCGATTGATGGTCGAAGATGGCGTTTTGACAGGCTGGTTTCTTGATCTGGCATCCGCAGCCAAGCTGAACATGACGCCTACCGGCAATGCGCGCCGGTCAATGGGGGGTGCCCCCTCGCCGTCTGCCAGCAATTTTTACCTCGAAAATGGTTCCCTGTCGCGCGCCGATATGATTGCCGATATCAAAGAAGGGTTTCTGGTAACCGAAATGATGGGTAGTTCGGTTGATATGATCACGGGCGACTATAGCCGTGGTGCTGGTGGGTTCTGGATTGTTGACGGTGCCATCACCGGCCCGGTTACCGAAGCCACTATCGCTGGCAATCTTAAAGATATGCTTATGGCCATAACGACAGCTAATGACATCGATATGCGTGACAGCATCGCGGCGCCGTCGCTGCGGATTGATGGTATGATGGTTGCTGGATCATGAAATGGCTTGCCCCGCCGGTAAAGCGGCGCGGTGCCGCCGACTGGATTGACCTCATCCTGAAAGATCACGGATTTTTGCGGCTGTTCTGGCATAATCGGCATGAAATAGCCCCCGGCATGTGGCGCGCCAATCAGCCTGGCCCTGTCGAGGTCAGCAGAATCGCCGCCAGCGGTATCAAAACAATCATTAACTTGCGTGGACCACGAGATGATGGCGTCTGGCAGCTAGAGGCCGAGGCATGTGCCAAAGCTGGCATTACCCTGCTTGATTTCACCGCGCGTTCGCGCGCGGCGCCGGACAAGGCCATGCTTCATGACGCCAAAGCCATTTTCAAAGCCATCGAAAAGCCAGCATTGATGCATTGCAAATCAGGTGCCGACCGCGCCGGATTAATGTCTGCCTTATATATGCTGGTTGCCGAGGAGCGCCCAGCGCGCGAAGCAGCCAAGCAGTTAGCTTGGAAATACGGGCATGTCAAACAGGCCAAAACCGGTCTGCTGGATGTTTTTTTCAAAGCCTATTTCCCCTATGAAGATCAGGGCATGGCGTTTTATGACTGGGTCGATAATATCTATGACCCCGAAGCCATGCTGGCCGAATTCCGTTCACAAGGCTGGGCAGATCGCCTTATCGACAGCATCCTGCGCCGCGAATAGAGCTAGCTGTATGATTTATTTTTCAGAAAAGAACTGAAGCGCGCATAACCTTGCATAAAGGCCATCTTTGGCGATCAGATCATCATGCGTGCCAGTTTCGGTAATGCCGCCATCTTCCATCACCAGAATCATATCGGCATTGCGCACAGTTGCCAGCCGGTGCGCAACCACTAATGTGGTGCGGCCTTTTTGCAGTCGCTCGAGTGCGGTTTGTACCTGTTTCTCCGAGGCGGCATCCAGCGCAGCAGTGGCTTCATCAAGTAATAAAATGGGCGCGTCTTTTAGCATCGCTCTGGCAATCGAAATACGTTGCCGCTGGCCACCTGACAGGCGGTTACCCATAGCCCCAACCTGTGTTTGATAAGCGTCTGGTAGCGCCATTATGAAATCATGTGCCGCAGCATCTTTGGCGGCAATGATAATGTCTTCGTCGGTGGCATCAGGTCGGCCAAAAGCTATATTTGCCGCTACGGTGTCTTCAAACAGAACCGCTTCTTGGCTGACCAACGCTATATTTGCCCGCAGGCTTTCGATTGTCAGATTGCGGATATCCTGACCATTCACCGAAATCACACCTGCGCTGACATCATAAAAACGCGGCAACAAATTGATAATCGTTGTTTTACCAGCCCCACTGGGCCCAACCAAAGCGACGGTCTGCCCTGCTGATGCGGTGAAGCTCACATCACTTAATGCGGTTTCTTTTCCATAGGTAAAATCAACTTTGTCAAAACTGATAACACCCTTATCGCCTTTGCCCAGCTGAATGGTTTTGGCATTAGGCGCATCTATTATCAATTTGGGAATATCAAGCAATGACAGAATACGCTCGGCCGCGGCCAACGCTTCTTGCGTCACCGCATTCAAGGTGCCAATGCCGCGCACAGGTTGCACCAGCATGATCAAGGTGGTGATAAAGGCGATTACATCGCCTACCTGCATATCGCCATTGGCTACACGCCAACCAGCCAACGCAACAACACCGCCAACAGCAAGACCACCAATGACCTCAAGAATGGGGTCAATCATCGCACGTCCGGTTAACAAGGCAACAAGCCGTGCAAACAAACCATCAAAGGCAACTGAAGTCCGTTTGATTTCGGCATTTTCCATCTGATAGGCTTTGACCATACGCACACCTTGCAATGTTTCGGCCAGCAGTGAGGTCACGCCTTCCATATGTGATTGCAGATTGCCCGAAGCTTTACGCTGGCGATTACCAATGCGAATGATAGGCTGGATAGCGATTGGATAGACCGCCATGACTATAAGTGTCATCAGCCAATCAAGATAGATCATCGCCCCAATCAGCACGATCACGGTCAGCGCATCGCGAACCAGATTGTTGGCCAGCCGGACAAAGGCTTCCCGCACCAGATTAAGGTCATTCATGATCCGTGACATGAAAGTACCAGCCGGTTCGCGTGTCACCACCGATAGATCAGCTTCGATCAGACTTTTTGCCATATCCTTTTGCAAATCGGTTGTCACCCGCAAAGCCAGTTTGTTGACCTGAACCGTTTGTGCAAATAGCGCGCCGCCTTTTAACAAGGCCAGCATGATAATGATGGGAGGGGCATACAGGATCACTTCACCAGCGCGGCCATCAGCCAATGCGTTGAAAATATATTTGGTCAAAAGCGGATAAGCTGCTGCGGTCGCCGCGACAAAAGCCATCAAGACCACTGTGCCTGCCAGCTGGCCGCGATAGCGGCGCACCCAGCCTTGCCATATGCGGTTAAATATCTTGCGGTTCATGCCGCGTTTATCGTCACGTTCAGCCATCAGCCCTAACCATCTTGATAGGTGGTAAAAGTGCGGAAATCGCCACCAACACACGCGTAGGCGTGATCGTATCAATCTGTCCCGGAATACCCATTTTGTCCTCATCAACACAAACAGCCAGAATATTGGGACTGTATGTCAAAGGTCCCGACTGTGCAAACAAACCAATTGATGGCGTGCCAGCCACCGCCGATAAATTTAGCAGACTAGTGTCATTGCCTGCATAGCAAATGGCACGAACAAACAGGGCAATGGCAACATCCAGCTTATTGGTACAACTAATCACTCCGGTTGTATCGGCAAGATGAGACAACACCGCATCAATGACAGGTTGTTCCGCGGGGGCACCCATCAAACCTATATGAATATCAGGCCGGGCAAGACGCATCTGCGCTACAAGCTTGGCAAAGTTTTCAGCTGACCAGCGCCGATCAGGATGCATCGCCCCCACTCCCAGGATTATGAGGGGACATTTTCCATTCTTGTCGATCCCAACATGATGTGCTGCCAGAAATTTATCAGCTTCATCAAAGGCAAAATCGGTTGGGGTGATCTGCCAGCTGGTTGTAACCGGTGCAAATCCATTTATATCAGCAAATATAGCCATCTTGCTGGTCGGATGCTGAAGGCGCGCTGACTTTGGCAGAAAATAGCCTCGATTCAGCCAGCGTGACTGCCCACCAATGCCATAGCCAAAACGGGCGGGAATGCCTGCCAGCCACGCGGCAATGGCATAGGTGGAACTGTGATGCATAATAACAACCTGATCAACGTCTGCTTGGCGAAAACGCTGTGCCAAGCGCCACAGACCCATAATACCATCATGCTGACCACGTTTACCGCGCTGCGACCTGTCAATATCCAGAATATCGATAACACCGGGGGTTTTGGCGAATAACACCGATGCCTGAACTGTTGGTTTGGTGGCCAGAATGACATCATAAAATGCGGCTAGATGATCAATCCATGGCTTGTGCCAGACCATATCACCTATGCCAACAAGCGGCTGTATCACAAGCAAACGGCGGCGGGGCATCCCCTCTTCGGGGATTTCAAGTCGTAATAAAGACGTCATAGATATCTAAAACTAATCCCAATCCGGTGGCGGCGATTACGGTAATGTCAAAGTTTCGCAAATTTGCTATAAATAACAGTAACGCAGTCAGGTCTTAATAGGCTATTTCTATATTTATTCCTAGCTATTTGCCATCTGGCTTATGCTTGCTACAACATCTTAACCGAACCCGGCATACTTATGTTCAAACGCTTTATCCGAAATAAATTTGTCATATGGTGCCTAAGCTGGATTGTTGCGGGCATTATTGCGTCGATTATGATCACCACACGCTGGAAAACGGTTAATCGTCAACTTGCCGACCAGATATTGAATAACCATAATGGCTTTGTTTTGGTTTTATGGCATGAGCGCATTTTTGCCGTGCCATGGCTGTGGCCGAGACGGCACCCGATGTATGTTCTGCAATCACCACATGCTGATGGACAGCTTATGTCCTATACCGTCAATCGCATGGGAATCCGGACAGTGTGGGGCAGTTCAAACCGCAACGCCATTTCCGGTTTACGCGGGCTAAAGCGTGTTCTTGATCGGGGTCAAATCGCCACCATCACACCCGATGGCCCGCGTGGTCCAGCCCGCAAGCTGGCAGTTGGGCCTGTTGCGCTTGCCGCAATGGCTGGCAAGCCAGTGGTGCCTATATGCTGGGCTGTTGATCGTTACTGGCGGGCTCCTGGTTGGGATGGCACGATCATTCCCAAGCCATTTGCCCGTGGGCGCTTTATCTGGGGTGATCCAATTGATGTGCCAAAAGGTGATCGTGACACGATGGAAGCCAGCCGGCTAAAGATTGAGGCCGCCATGAATGACCTTGCCGATAGGGCCGATCGCCTGTTTACCGAGGAGGATGGTCAGCGTTGATGTCACTGCGTCTATATAATTTTCTATGGACATGCCTGTATCCTATTATCGGATTGCTACTGGCACGGCGCGCGCGAGCTGGTAAGGAAGACACAGCCCGCCTTGGTGAACGCTATGGGCGCTATGGGCGCTATGCCGAAATATATCAGCGTGGAAGTATATGGCTACATGCGGTCAGCGTCGGGGAAACGATTGCCGCCTTGGCATTGGCGGATGCCCTTCATGATGAACATAATGATCACCCCCCAATTATCATCACCACCAACACCATTACAGCAGCGCAGATGATCGCCCGTGCCAAGACGCGCGCGTCGATCACGCATATCTATCAGCCCCTTGATCATCCTGCCTTTGTTGATCGCTTTCTGGATATGTTTTCCCCGCAGGTTGCCATTTTTCTGGAATCTGATTTTTGGCCGAACCTTGTTACCCGCACTGCCGCCCGTCATATTCCAGTCATATTTGCATCATCGCAATTATCACAAAAAGCCGTCACATCATGGCGGCGCCAGGCCAGCATCGCGCGTCAGATATTTGGATGCGCTGATTTAATATTGGCCGTAGATGAAGATCAGCAACAGCATTTTATCACACTGGGTGCAACAGCCTCTCACGTGCATGTCGGTGGATCGTTAAAAATGACTACGGCAAGCTTGCCTATTGATGCAGATCTGCAAAATCTCATCCGTAAAGCCAGCGGTAAACGCGCTATCTTTCTGGCCGCTTCAACCCATGAAGGCGAGGACGAATCCGCCATTGCTGTTGCCCAGCAACATGCTGATAAAATATTGACAATCATCGCACCGCGACATCCCGAACGTGCCGATGCGATCGCTGTTATGGCGCATAAGGCGATTGGGCAAATTATACCGCAACGAAGCAAAGGGCAAACGCCAGACAGCGGAACAGCACTTTATATGCTGGATAGTCTGGGCGAAATGGGCAGTGTTTTTGACCTTGCCGATGTTGTATTTTTGGGCGGGTCACTGGTGCCAAAAGGCGGGCATAACCCGCTGGAACCTGCCAGCTTTGGCATGCCAATCATCACTGGCACGCATATTTTCAAAAATGAAGCCGAGTTTAACGCACTTTTTAGTTGTGATATCATTCATATGATTGATCAGCCAGATGATCTGGGCGCGATGGTCACTTCTGTGCTATCGTTTGATGCAGACATAAAGCAACAGCAAGCCGCGGCGGCAAAAAACTATGTTGAAAGCGCCCGCCAACGCCCGCTTAAAGCTGCACGAATGATTTTTGCAGTGGTCAATGCCAAGGCAGTGGATAAATGATTAAAACACCTGAATTCTGGAATCATAAGGGGATCGTATCTACCGCCCTGTTACCGCTTGCCGCAGTCTGGGCGACAGCAACGTTTTTGCGTGATCGTCTTGCAAAGCAGGTCAGCGCCGCCTTGCCAGTGATCTGTATTGGCAATCTAAGCGCTGGCGGCACAGGAAAAACCCCACTTGTATCACTTTTATATGACCGCCTTATCGAAGCGGGGATGCACCCAGTTATTCTAAGCCGGGGATATGGCGGGTCACAAAAAGGGCCATTATGGGTTGATGGCACCATTCATACAGCCGCCGATTGTGGCGACGAGCCGCTAATGCTTGCTGAAGGGCGTGACGTGATCATCGGACGGGATCGGGTTGTGGCGGCCCAGGCCATTTCAAATCGTGGTATTCACGATATCATTTTGATGGATGACGGCTTACAGCACCCTTATGTGAAGAAAGATATGGCTATCGGCGTTTTTGACGGTTCCGTCGGCATAGGTAATGGCAGGCTTTTACCAGCTGGCCCGATGCGCATCGGCTTTGAAAATGGCCTTGCCAGCCTTGATATTGCCTTTATCAACGGTGATGATGAACATGAATTAACAGCGGCAATAGATGGCCGCGTGCCAATCTTGACCGGAACAGTAGTTGCCGACCAGACAATCATTGCTGATCTTGGTGAGACACCCTTATTGGCATTTGCCGGTATTGCCCGCCCACAGCGTTTTTTCCGCACCATTGAAAAAGTTGGCGGCGTTATTGTGCAAAGTCTGGCATTTGCAGATCATCACCTTTACACGCAAAGTGACCTCACCCGTTTACAAGAAGATTCAATCCGGCTTGGTGCCAGCCTGATCACTACGCAAAAAGACTGGGTTCGCCTGCCTGCCGAATGGCGTGAACGGATTTCATTTATGCCGATCACCATGCAGACTGACAGCATTGATGACATGCTGGAGCGCATCATGGCAGTTGCCGCTTCAAAAACGCGTGACAATATAAATGTCTGACCCATTACCAAAAGTCATTTTGCGTTTGATACGTCAGATCATCTTCTGGCCACTAGAAGCCTTGCTAGTCTTTATTCTGTTCGGGACAGCGCGCATTCTGCCCGTTGCCATTGCTAGTGCCTGTATGGGGCTGGTGATGTCACTATTGGGGCCTTTAACCCCATGGCATAAGCGTGCCCGGCGTAACCTTGTCTATGCCATGCCGCATTTATCATACGCCGAACAAAGCCGAATTTTGCGAGGCATGTGGATGAATCTTGGGCGTGTTATTGGCGAATATCCGCATATCAACAAACTTGTCGATAAAGGCTATGTCGAATTTATCGGACAGGAACATATCCGCGATGTCGAAACTGGTGGTTTTCTGATCAGCGCCCATATGAGCAACTGGGAATTAGGTCCCTTTGCCGCGCGCAGTGTCGGTAAAAAGGTGGCGGCCATTTATCGCCCACTCAACAATCCGTTTCTGGCAGGGTTGCTAGCCCGGCGCCAGCGCACCTTTGGCGGCGAAATGTTCCCAAAGGGCCGTGAAGCCGCGTTAGGCATGATAAGCGCCATTCGCAAAAAACAGTTCATGTGCTTGCTTATTGATCAGAAGCTACGCGAGGGCATGGCGGTTCCCTTTTTCGGGCATCCGGCAAACACGCCGATTGGCCACATCAAAGTCGCCATCAAAAAAAAGGTGCCTATTTTCTATGTGCAGATGGTGCGGATTTCTGGTTGCCATTTCAGACTGGCGATTTCACCTGCCATCAATTTGCCAGATCATGACGATGATGCCAATGTTCTGGACGCCGCGACCGCGATCAACAAGACCATCGAAGACTGGATTATCCAGCATCCTGAACAATGGTTCTGGCCGCATCGCCGCTGGACTAAAGATGTCTAGACCGGGGATGTCTAGACCGGGGATGTTTAGATCGGGGATGTCTAGAACAGGCTGTCCTGTTTGGTATCTTTTGTAGTGGAAGGCTTGGCGTTAGCTTTCTTTGCCGGTTTAGCGGGCTTATACACCGCATGGCCAGTGCTATCTGGATCAAGCAATGCCTGACGGCTAGCATCTGCAAAACGTAAGGTAACTTCGGCGCCCTGCGGCGCGTCAATAGCACGCTTTAGCGGCGTTCCTTCGGCATCGATTACCAGCGCAAACCCGCGATCCAGAACTCGTTCAAATGAATGCGCATCCAGCAATTTTCCGGCAGACTTAACAGCTTGTTCATGTCGCTCGATCATCTGCCCAAATCTATTGGCAAGGCGGTCTGATAGCTGGGTGAAATGCCCACTCATTTCGGCAAGTTTTGTCTCTGGTGGGCGTAATCGTCCCGCCAAGCCAGATAAATCAAGCCGTCGGGCGGCCATTACCCGTTCCAGCGACGTATTAAGACCAGCCAGCGCATAATCAAGCATTTGCCCACGACGGGCAATCATCTCAGCTGGATCAAGCAAGCCACGGGTGGCCATACGCACAAGCTGATTTACTGTTTCCAGCCGCTGACTGATACCACGTTTCAATCGGGCTTCGGTCTCACTTATATAAGCCGCAAGGTCAGCATGCACCGGCACCGCCAACTCGGCTGCTGCGGTTGGCGTTGGGGCGCGCAAATCGGCGGCAAAATCAATTAATGTTGTATCGGTTTCATGACCAATAGCCGAAATAACCGGCAGTGAACAATCGGCAACAGCGCGGACAACTTCTTCTTCATTAAATGCCCATAAATCTTCAAGTGCCCCGCCACCACGTGCAACAATCAACATATCGGGGCGCGGGATCGCTCCATTAGCTGGCATCGCATCAAATCCACGGATAGCCGCGGCGACCTGCCCTGCAGCGCTTTTGCCCTGAACCAGCGTGCCCCACACCAAAACATGCACCCCAAAGCGGGCGTTGAGACGATGTAGAATATCCCGGATAACAGCACCAGTGGGGCTGGTAATGACGCCAATCGTTGTTGGCATCTCGGGAATTGGTCGCTTACGGTCAGCATCGAAAAGCCCTTCGGCCGCCAGCATACGGCGGCGTTCTTCGAGCATTTTCAACATTGCACCTTCGCCAGCTATTTCCATCTGAGTGACAACAATTTGATATTTGGACTGACCGGGATATGTGGTCAGCTTGCCTGAACAAATAACCTCCAGCCCCTCTTCTGGCTGAACCTGCAAATTACCAGCTACCGTTTTCCAGCATACCGCTGCCAAGGTTGATCGGTCATCTTTCAAGGTGAAATAGACATGGCCAGATGGCGCCCGCGTCGGTCGTGAAATTTCTGCCCGCACCCTTACATAGTCAAACGCCCCTTCAACCGTGGCCTTGACGCGTTTGGACAATTCACCAATCGTCATATAGGGTGCGTTATCACCTGCTGGGGCGACATCATTCTGGCTACTGTAAATATCGTTAGATTCGGTCATTGGGATCTCTTCCATGTTGTGACTATTCTATGGCATATTGGCGCGGCTGCAACTCCAAAGGAAACAAAGCAAAATGAAAATTCTACTGATCGGTAGTGGTGGACGCGAACATGCGCTTGCCCGATCAATTGCCGACTCACCACTCGTCTCGGATTTACGCATCGCACCGGGCAATCCCGGCATGGAACGGCTAGGCACACTTATTCAAATCAAAGCAGACGATTATGACGCCTTATTCGATTATGCTGTAACCGAAGCTATTGATCTGGTTGTCATCGGCCCCGAGGCCCCTCTTGTTGCCGGACTTGCTGACCGGCTAGGTGATGCTGGTATTCGTGCCTTTGGACCATCCGCGGCAGCGGCGCAACTCGAAGGGTCAAAAGAATTTGCCCGTGACTTCTGCACGCGCCACAATATTCCTCAACCGGGCTTCTTTGCGGCGCAAGATAGTGACACTGCCTATCGACATATTGATGCGATGAACGGATTTTGCGTGATCAAGGCTGATGGTTTGGCCGCCGGAAAAGGCGTTGTTGTCGCCGATACAGCCGATGAGGCAAAGGCCGCCGCCGATGCCATGCTAGGCGGTCGCTTTGGTGATGCGAGCAAAACCATTCTAATCGAAGAACGTATCACTGGTCCCGAAGCCTCGCTTTTCGCTTTGCTTGATGGCCGCGACGCGCTTTATATGGCGAGTGCCCAAGATCACAAGCGTGCCTATGATGGTGACAAAGGTCCCAATACTGGTGGCATGGGGGCTATCTCGCCATCGCCACGGCTTGATGACGCGCTGATTGAACAGGTCATGGATAATGTTGTTCGTCCGCTTGCGCGCGGTATGGCAGATGAAGATATTCCCTATCGGGGGGTTCTTTATGTTGGTTTGATGCTGACGGCAACAGGTCCTCAAGTTATCGAATTCAACTGTCGTTTTGGCGATCCCGAAGCCCAAGTTATTCTGCCGCGTCTAAAAACCGATATCATCAGCGCCATGCTGGCGGCAACCGATGGCGGGCTTGGTCATTTTGATATGCGCTGGGACGATGCCAATGCCGTGACCGTTGTGATGGCAACTAAGGGCTATCCAGAGGCTTATGACAAAGGCAGTGCTATCACTATTAATGAACGTGATGATCCGAATTGCATTGTCTTTCACGCGGGAACAGCGCGCGATAGCAATGGACAGCTTATTGCCGCAGGTGGCCGCGTTCTGGCCGTAACCGGCATGGGTGATGATGCCGCCACAGCCCGCCAAAAGGCCTATGACGCCGTTGACAAAATCGACTGGCCCGAAGGATTTTACCGTAGCGATATCGCCGCTATTAGCGAGCGTTTCGCAGCAAAAAAATCAGATAGCATGACACTGGCCGCCTTTTCAGACAGGCCACCATAGATTTCTGGATGATGATGACAGCTTGGGTGGTCAAAATAGCGGATGCCTGACTCAACCGCCCCTGCCTTTGCGTCATAAGCGGCAAAATAGACCCGCCTTAGTCGCGCATGCGCAATCGCGCCTGCACACATCGCGCATGGTTCGAGCGTGACCCATAGATCATAGCCATCAAGTCGCGATCCGCCAGTTTTAGCCAATGCAGCATTAATTGCCAGTATTTCAGCATGATGCAAGGCATTGCCATCACGCATCATACGGTTGGACTCAAGCGCAACTATGGTTCCATCTGGCGCAACAATGGCCGCCGCAACAGGCACATCTCCGGCCTTGGCAGCATCTTGTGCTGCCACCAGCAAATCATCCATTAGGCTATTTTTCATCATCAAACAGTCCTGACATATAAGATAATTGTTTCCAAGCCTCGTTTTTAAGATTATGTCATCGATATGGCTAATAACGAAACATTTACGCTTGATAAAAAAAGTGACAGCGAACGCATTGCCAAGCGCATTGCACGGGCGGGGGTCTGCTCACGCCGTGAAGCCGAGGCACGTATCAATGAAGGCCGCGTCAAAGTAAATGGCAAGGTCATCACTAGCCCCGCATTGAATGTATCTGACACTGACCGGATCAATGTTGATGGACAGGCATTGCCGCATCGTGAACCGGCTAAATTATGGCGCTATTATAAACCACGTGGGCTGGTGGTCAGCGATCGCGACGAAAAAGACCGTGAAACAATTTTTGATCATCTGCCCGCCTCACTGCCACGCGTCATGACCGTTGGTCGGCTCGACATTGATTCAGAAGGTCTATTGCTTTTGACTAATGACGGCGACCTTGCGCGTCATCTTGAGCTGCCAGCAACCGGCTGGAGTCGTAAATACCGGGTGCGGGTTCAAGGCCATGTAAATGAAGCTGCACTGGCACCGCTTGAAAAGGGCATCACCATTGACGGGGTGCGCTATGGACGTATTGTTGCAAATCTTGACCGGCAAATGCAGAGCAATGCTTGGCTAACGATAGCCATCCGCGAAGGTAAAAACCGCGAAGTACGTCGTATCATGGAGCATCTTGGTCATAAGGTTAGCCGCCTTATCCGGGTTTCCTATGGACCATTTCAGCTAGGTGATATGCGTGACGGCGATGTCGAGCTAATACGAGCCCGCGTTTTATCAGATCAACTTGGCCTGACCGATCCTGAAGATGATGGTCATGCTACAGCCAAACCACGTCTGCGTGCAAAACCAGGCATGAAACGATCAGGTGGCGAACGCTATCAAGGTAAATCGAGCTCATCACAACAAGACGATAAACGAGGCAAAGATGCGCATAATCGGGGGCCGTCATCGCGGCACAAAACTGGCCGATCTGGACGGCGATAAAACCCGCCCAACTGCCGATCGTGTGCGTGAGAATCTGTTCAATGTTCTGGCTGGCGGCAATTATGGTGAACAGCTAAGAGATGCCCATGTGCTTGATCTGTTTTCTGGCACTGGTGCTTTGGGGCTGGAAGCCCTATCCCGCGGCGCACGCACCGCCTGCTTTGTCGAAAAAGATCACAACGCCCTATCGGTCATACGTGCCAATATCGCCCGCCTGAAACAACAAAATAGCTGTATGATTATTGCTGGAAACGCCCTCTCATTAACAGGGATTCGCGGCGATAAAGCCAGTTTGGTTTTGGCCGATGCCCCCTATGGTACTGGTGACGGTTTGCTGGCAGTCGCACATATGCTGACCATCGGTGCGCTGGCGACAGATGCCTTGATCGTCGTTGAAACGGCAAAATCTGAGACACTCGACGCGGATGTGATGCAGACGCACCAACTGACATGCCATGAAAGCCGGACCTATGGAAAGGCCTCGCTTCATTTCCTAACAAAAGTCAGTTAGCTTATTTGCGACCAAACAGGGTTTCAATCTCGGTCAAGCTAAGGCTTACCCATGTTGGGCGACCATGATTGCATTGTCCCGAACGTGGCGTGACTTCCATTTCGCGCAAAAGCGCATTCATCTCGTCACCATTCAAAACACGCCCTGCGCGCACCGAACCATGACAGGATACCGTAGCCAGCACGTGATTTATTCGATCTTCAAGGCTGGTGCTATCGCCCAGTTCGATCAATTCTTCGGCAATATCCTGAACCAG
>NZ_CBFHNB010000006.1:0-48204 GCF_965657105.1 Puniceispirillum sp. (SeqCode) | reverse complement strand
GCATCGGTGGTTAGTACAACACCACCAATTAATTTGTGCTGTCTGAAAATACTCACATTGAATGGCTGGTCTTTTATGATGTGCAGAAATTCGTCAGCGTGATGTTCGGTATAGGGATAAGGAACCCGCGTAAGCCATTTGGCAACCTCCCATGCGCCAATTTCCCTGATAAGAGTGCTTTTGTCGCGCGATGTCGCTTTACGCAATATGAGGCGCTTAGTGGTGATTTCAGGCATGTTGCAAATTACCTTAACGGCATTAATATTTGCCAGAAACGGTTAGGGCTATGACGGGCATAAAGCGACAATGTCGGTTTCATATTCTGGAAAATAGCGCGCAATTACGGGCAATTCAAAGCGTGCCAAAATAGATATGTTTGGCTCGCGTGCCAATAGAAAGTCAAACGACAAAGCTATAAGCTGTTCTTTGGATATAACGCCCTTGGTCAATGTGTAATGATAGTCATCGCTGACGGTTACGATATGTGTCGTGTGGGTGGATGCGGAGACCGTGCCTGTGCCTGTGACTGTGCCTGTGACCGCAAAGGTGACGTCGGTCTGGGCTTTAATATCAATGGACATGCTTCATGGCACCGCTATATGTAAAGATACATGCGCACGATAAGGGAGGCCATAATGTTTAGAAACCCGAAATATCTTGAATGGTTTGGTGTGATCACCGCCATCACCTATTCGATGCTGGTCGCCCTGAATATAGGCCAAGAATTTGTTGGTTTTACATTGCTGTTTATATCAGCCATTTCAATTGGCCTATGGGCCTATGCAGGCAAGCATAGAGGCATTCTATTTTTACAGTTTTTCTACGCTGCCGCTGGCATTGTTGGCATGTTGAGATGGTTCTAGCCCTATAGCGAAAACCAGATTATCCAGCGTTAGTGAAGATATATTAGGTTAAAGATGCCCGCCGCACACAACTATTATAGTGGGTCTGATAGACTATAAAAGCAGGGGCATATGTCCCTGCTTTTTGGGTTGGGGAAACAAGTGTAGTTGTTGTTTAATTTGAGTATTATACTACCCAAATTAAACAACAACTATTTTATGGTAATATATGTTTGGGACTGTAGAAGGTGTCAGTATAGGACAAATTTTTAAGTCAAGAAAAGCGCTTGCGGAAGCTGGTGTTCACACTCCATTACAGGCGGGTATTTCGGGTGCGGCGGAAGGTGCCTATTCAATCGTGCTTTCTGGTGGTTATGAAGATGACGTCGATGATTTGGATTACATTATATATACTGGTCAGGGTGGTCGAGACTTGGCTACAGGGCACCAAGTATCAGATCAAGAATTTATTAGGGGCAACAAAGGTTTAAAATTGAGTTGTGATTACAACTTGTTGGTTAGGGTCGTTCGTGGGTATCAAATTGAATGCGGACCCGAAAGTGGTTACCGATATGATGGATTGTACCACGTCAAAAAATACGAAAGAGTTAGAGGCGCTAGTGGTTTCGTGATCTGTCGATTCCATTTGGAAAGTAATCAAAACCGTAAATATATTGAAAAAAAATTAGAAGGAAGCTTTAAGCCTGCTTTTCAGCCAACTGCCCGCCAAATGTCATTGGTTTCACGATTGAAACGTGATGTTAAATTGAGTGAAAAGCTTAAAACCATGTATGATCACACTTGTCAGGTATGTGGTATAAAACTTAATTCTGCTTTTGGACCAATAGCAATCGGTGCCCATATAAAGGCATTAGGGCACCCTCATAATGGTCCGGATATTATTCAAAACATGCTTTGTTTATGTCCAAACCACCATGAACAATTTGACGCGTTTGCCTATTATATTGACCCAAAAAAGTTATTAGTAAGAAACTTAAATGATCTTGATGGGCAAAGAATTAAAGTTCATGAAAACCATAAAATTTCAACTGACTTTCTTTATTATCATTATCAACAATATGAAAAAGCTAATTAAAGTTTCAAGATTGTGCCTACTATATATTTAGATTTTAGACCTTATTAACTTGGTGTCGGTCACGTCTAAATTGCCCCTATTATAAACGACTTCTGTTTTGGTATCTGAAACGCTAGCATATAGTGTGTGCTGGTTTCATGGCATGCTGTGCTGTGCAAGATCGCCCAGATAGGAGAAATAGATGCTAAAAGACATTATTCCAGATCATATCATCCGTAACGGTCTGGTCATTGATGGCAGTGGCACTGCGGGCGTGAAGGCTGATATCGCGATTGCGGGTGACCGGATCGTGGCTATTGGGGATCTGGCGCATAGTGACACTGCACATGTGACCGATGCAGACGGGCTGGTGGTTGCGCCTGGTTTTATCGATGTGCATACGCATGATGATGCCGCGCTGATTATCAGGCCTGATATGGAAGCCAAGCTAAGCCAGGGTGTGACCACGGTGATTTGTGGTAATTGCGGTATTAGCGGCGCGCCTTATGATCTGAATAGAGAACCACCAGGATTGCTAAGGTTAGTGTTCAAATCCGAAGAATTTGTCGCGCCTGACCTTGCTAGCTATATGGCCAAAGTCGATGCTGCGCAGCCCTCGGTCAATAGTGCGTTTCTGACTGGCCATACGACATTGCGTATGAATGCGATGGGCGAGGATCTGGATCGTGCCGCCACGCCTGATGAGATTGACTATATGAAAGCCCAGCTTGCACAGGCACTGCGTGACGGGTCTATTGGCCTGTCAACGGGGTTGTTCTATGATCCGGCACATGCCGCGCCAACCGAGGAAGTTGTCGCCCTTGCTAGCGTGCTGGCGGATTATAACGGTATTTATACAACGCATATGCGTGACGAAGCTGATCATGTTATCGAAAGTGTCGAAGAATCACTCCAGATTGGTGCCAGAGCCAATGTGCCTGTGGTTATTTCACATCATAAATGTCAGGGGAAGCAGAATTTCGGACGTAGTATCGAAACCCTGAAAATCATGGCGGCGGCGCGTAAAACCCAATCCGTAGCGCTAGATATATATCCCTATGAAGCTTGTTCGACTGTATTGAATAAAACTAATGTCATGGGCGCGTTGCGCACCATCGTCACGTGGTCGGATCCGCATCCTGAGATGAGTGGCCGTGATCTGGATGATATCGCCGATGAACTTGGCCTGAGCCCGCTTGAAGCGATGGAAAAGCTGATGCCAGGTGGTGCCATATATTTCATGATGGATGAAGCTGATATTGACCGGATCATGACGTCTGAAAATGCGATGATAGGGTCAGACGGTCTGCCCGAAGATGCGCATCCGCACCCTCGCTTATGGGGCACCTTTCCGCGGGTGCTTGGGCATTATGTGCGTGAAAAGCAGCTTATGCCGCTATATGACGCGGTGCATCGTATGACAGGTTTGTCGGCAGGTAATTTCATGCTGAAAGACCGGGGTTTGATCATGCCTGGCTATTATGCCGACATCACGATTTTTGATCCCGATACAGTCATTGACAAAGCAACCTATGAAAAACCAAAGCAATATGCTTCGGGTATTGAAGTGGTTATCGTCAATGGTCAGATAGCCTGGCAAAATGGCAGCGCATCAGGCGCGCGCGCTGGTAAAGTGTTAAAACGAACTATTGCCTGAGTGGATTATTTATGAATTGCGGGTGATTAAAAAGGTGTAATCCTCTTTCACCTCGCGCGTCGCGATCGCACGGGTAGGGCCAAAACGGGCGCTTGCCTTGTCGATAAAATCATCGCGGTTAGCGTAATAAATATGATTACTGATCTTGGCTTTAGGCGCGCATAAAAGATTTAGCGCCATACCCATGCGGCTGTTTTGCCAGCAGGAATCCAAACAGGTAAACATATAGGCTTCCCAGCGCCGGATATCGTCACTATGGCATAGGTTGAAGGTGCCTGAAAAGACACTGAAATCAACAGTCGAAACGGGTTTTTTACCGCATGTGAACAGATCTGATGCGTTTGGAAAATTTTCCTGACATGCGGCGATCATCGCTGGGTTTATATCCAGTCCCATATAGCGAAGATGGGCATATTGCGGATGTGTGTTGATAAATTCCAGCATGGCGCCGTATCCACAGCCAATATCAGCGATGCTAAGGGTGCGGGGGGCTGGCTTTTTCCATGCTACATGTCCGGTTACAACGGATAAAAGCGCGGCAAAGCGCACCATTTGATTTTGCCGTGAATTCCAGAACACGCCTTGAGGGGTGCTGCCGCGTTCATCTAACCGGTTGGCATAGGCCTTGTTGAGGCTTCGTTCGATAAATGACTGGCTGATAGCACGAAACAGAGTTGATAGCATATTTGGCCTAACCTGACTTTAGCGGCAGGGTGTAATCGTCAAGCCGGTCATGCAGGAACGCATAGTCACGGCGCGCATCTCGCATCATGCCTTTATTGAGTGTCACGAATTTAAAATCTTCCTGTGTTTCTGCAAATATGACAGGCGCAATTGTGTCATCCATCCACGGCCAGCAGAATAGCGAATGGCCATAATCTTCACCTGCACGATTAAGCGACATAAAAAAAACCTGGTTCTCAATGGCGCGGGTTGTTGCAAAGGCATGCCATGATGGAAATGACGGATCACGGAAATAGGCACCAGAATGCAAGATAACATCGACACCATGATCAAGCACCAAACTACGGGTCAGTTCGGGCATGCGAATGTCATAACAGATGATCGGGGCAAGACAGAATCCCCTTACCCTGAAGGTGAATAAATGCGAACCGCGTGTGAAATAGTCCTTTTCCATCGACGCACCATAATGTGCTAAATGGAGCTTGTCATAATGCCCGATGAGTTCGCCATCCGGATTGATAATTGCCACGCAAATGAAACAGCCGTTCTGATCCTGTCGGGCAAAGCTGTAGCTGATAAATACGCCACATTCGCGGGCGACATCGCGCCAAATTTCAAAAGATGCACCCGTTAGTGGCTCGGCAAGCTGGTCTAAACAGTCAAAGCTTGCACGTGCGTAATCAATACTTGAAAGTTCAGGCAAAACAACTAGGTCAGCATGCTGATACGATAATTGCTTTCGCACCTTTTTAGCCGTTACGGCTAAATGCGCATCGCGCTCGGCTGCTGAGGTCATTGCTGGGATGTCAATTTGGCATCCCAAAAGCGTGATTGTATCATTCGCTGTCATATCCGTTGCCCTCTAATGTGAAAGAGTGGCTATGATTTTGCGGCGATTATCGTGATTTCGACAAGCAATTCTTCCGAGGCCATTTCGACACGGCCACAAGCGCGTGCAGGCGCAGCACCATCGGGAACCCAAGCTTCCCAGATTTTATTCATGGCATCAAAATCATCCATTGATTTTAACCATACGACCGCCTGTAAGAGGTGTTGCTTTGAACTACCGGCTTCGGCTAGCAAAGCATCGACTCGTGACAAAGCTTCGGTGGTTTGGGCTTCGATTGAGTCGCCACGATTGCCAACCTGACCACATAGATAGATGGTTTCATTATGCGTTACGATTTTACTCATACGCTGGCTTGTGTGCATACGTTCAATGGTCATCAGGTAAACTCCTATAACAGCGATCTGCTTTTCATGCTAAAAACCAAGCTATACTAATGTTGACAATATGCCTAGATACAGGATTGTATTAGACAGTTCTTCCAAGCCATATGTGTATTGGGGGTAGGGACCTAAAGGCAGTCGCAGGGCTATTGTCAACAGACAGGAACGCGACACGCCGCAAATTGCTAGCTCATCAAAACATAAATTAATAATGCGGTGGCGGTACATCCTCATCGGCAGTCAATATGCCGCTGTCAGTTGGTGCATTTTGTAATTTGCTTTTGAGGGTGCCTATATCCAGGCGAAGCCGTTCAATTTCCTTTTGCTGGGCATATAGCTCATCACTCATCTGCAATAATTCAGCTTGCAGGATGGCAGTTTTTTCTTCGAGATTTTTGATTTTCGTGTCCATAGCCCTTTTTAGCATTGTTCGGCGACTGTGCAAGATGTGACATATATAACCTAGTGCCAAATGATAATGTTTTTCGCGTGACTTGACGGTACGCATAGCCATATGATTTTTGTAATAATGCCGGATGTCCGGTGGCTGACATAGGAAATCGATATGGACTGGCGTACTAAATTACTCGACCCAACCCCTCAAGCACGTAATGACTTCACCGCTTTGACGACACCTGTCTATCGGGGCTCAACGGTTGTTTTTGACAGTCAGGAAAAGGTAAGTGATGACTGGCAACAAGCTGAGAATGGCTATTCTTATGGTCTTTATGGAACGCCAACAACGCTTGAGCTAGCCACGCGCATTGCCACTATTGAGGGGGCGCATCGCACCTTTATCGTGCCTGGTGGGCAGGCTGCCATTGCGCTTGTCTATATGGCATTCTGTAAAGCGGGGAGTCATGCGCTTGTCCCTTTTTCAGCCTATGGCCCTAACCGAGAAATGGCCGAAGGGATATTGCGTGATTTTGGCGTAGAGGTTGAAGCTTATGACCCGTTAATCGGTGGTGATATCAGTGCTCTGTTTCGCGATAATACGACGCTGATCTGGTGTGAAAGTCCCGGTTCGGTGACGATGGAAGTTCAGGATGTCCCCGCCATTGTTGCGGCAGCCCATAGCCGAGGCGTTTCGGTAGCGCTTGATAATACCTATGCCGCTGGCGTGCTGTTTGATGCCTTTGCACATGATGTCGATGTCAGTATTCAGGCCTTAACCAAATATGTTGGTGGGCATAGCGACTTGCTTTTAGGGTCAGTATCATCACGTGATGCGCGCGCTTATAAGGCACTAGGTTCGGTTTATCGCCAGCTGGGTCTGGCGGTATCGCCTGATGATTGTTCATTGGCGTTACGTGGCTTGCAGACTTTGGCGGTGCGCCTTGAACATCTTGAAAAATCAACATTGAAGGTGGCGCACTGGCTGGCGGGTCATAAAAGCATCGCCAAGGTGTTTCATCCTGCCTTGCCTAGCTGTCCGGGGCATGCGCAGTGGCAACGCGATTTCAAAGGCTCGGCAAGTATATTTTCTTTTCTGTTTACTCACGAAGTAACCCCACAACAGGTCGTGGCCTTTTTGAATGCCTTAGCTATTTTCAAAATAGGCCTTAGCTGGGGTGGAGTAACAAGCCTTGCTGTTGTTTATCCTGACCTTGATCGACCTGGACAAGATTTTGGTGGTAGATTGGTTAGGTTGAACATTGGTCTGGAAAGCCCCGATGACCTGATAGCTGATCTGGAACAGGCTATTTCTGGATAATCTGAGTAGCCCTAGCATCAGGTTTTTCATCAGTGATAGATTGTTTCTGATGCGCGCTGTCGCGGTTTTAGATTTTTTGAGACAGTTCAACGTCTTTTCATATAGGCTGCCAGACACAAATTCGCGCCAGAGATGTATCAGGCTTAGCTAAACATCCTTTGCCACAATATGATACAGCCCAGACCGAACCGAGCCGACTTTTTTAATGAGCCCGTTTTTGATGAGTGTCTGGAATGACCGGTATAATGTAGGGCTGGGAATATACTGCGTTAGTTCGTGATTGCGAATATCATCAAGATGCACGGGCTGGTCTGTATTGCCTCTAAGCAACACCAATGTTGAAATGATCTTTTTGTCAATTTCGGTCAGGGAAGAAATTTGAAGATCATGTTCCATCTCGGCAAGCAATTGCCGTAGATTCGCATAATGGCTGAATGAAGACATTATTATCTCCTCATCTATTTTCGAAATATCTACCATAACGAAATAATATCATGAGGACAAACATTGAAACAATAAGACCTAAAGTATCACCAGTGATATATCTGAAGCTAAGCTCAACTACTTTGCCAAAGTCCAAACGAGCATCTATAAAATAAATGCCACCAAACGTACTAATAAATGACGCCAAAAACCCAGCAAACAAGATGTTGCGCCAGCTTTTCATCTTACCCGATGGATAGACATTCATTTTCATCAGTTTTAGAAATTCAAAGGCAATGACCGCGGACGCTGAACTGGCGAGGCAATATATATAAAGCGCCGGTGCCTGAAGAGTCAAAGGCTCATAAAGATGCGCGCTAATCACGGTCGCGGGGAAAAGTGCCAGAATGGCTTTGGGGCCAAGCAACCAAGCAGCGATTACACGCACCGCATGTGGAAGAAATAGAAGGCTAGCATATGTCGTAGACTCATCAAAATAAGCTTTTTCAATTGGAAATATAAAATTCACCTGCAAAAAAAACAGACAAATATAGGTAACTATGACGGCGCTAAACCAATGCGTGCCAATTGCGGTAAGTATAGATTTGACAATAGTATATGAGGCTTCAATCCTGTGCTTCATAAAACCATAACATGACCAAGAACTAACACTAAAATCTATACTTACTATATTATTGCGAAGTCTTAGCATGTCAACTGATATGGTTTTATATATAGCTAATTTTAAGAATACGTCTAACTTGTAATGTAAATATAAATCTTATTCTGAAACAGTGCAGTGTTCCATTCGCATAGGAAACACGCTTTTATATTTGATCAAGAAACACCAGTAAGTCTGAAACAAGGCAGATTAGTTTGTGCTTGGACAGCTTGTCTATGACTCCGATATGAATGGTGCCCAGATCGCCACCCTGTTGCCGAATGGGATATGGGTTAATCTTGTAAAACCCCGAACAGATATTGCAATCGCCGGTGCAAAGTGAGACGGTCTATCCATCGCCTTTGGCAAGATGGCTAGTCGTGAGCATGTAGTATGGATGTTACATTTTTTGGGGTTCGTGGATCGACGCCGGTATCGGGTAAGGATTATGTCGAATTTGGCGGTAGCACCACATCGCTTGATATCATCACCCCACAATGCCAGATTATTTTTGACACGGGCAGTGGATTCCGCAACATCAAAATTCGCGACGATCTGCCGGTCTTTATTATCTATAGCCATTTTCATCATGATCATATTCAGGGGCTGGCTTTTAATCCCAGCTTGTTTGCCAGCCGGCAGGATATCTATGTCTGTAGCGCGCTGACCGACAAGGCTGATCTTCGTGATAAGTTGCAAGGTTATTTCAGTGGAAGCTATTTTCCCGTTGATGCGATCTCGGCACTTAGTCATCTCGAATTTATCGATTTTGCCATGCTGAATGCCTTGTTGCCAGCTGGCCATATGATGGCGTCTATTCCGTTGTATCATCCGGGTGGTGCCAGTGGCTATCGGCTAACCGCAGGTGACAGGACGCTATGCTTCTTTCAGGATCATGAATATGAACCTGCCAGTCAGGTGGCATTACATGAATTTGCATCATATGCTGATCTGGTTGTCTGGGATGGGATGTTTACTGATGCCGAGTTGCAAAGCAAAAAGGGCTGGGGACATTCATCCGTTGAACAGGGGATTCAATTTGCGGCTGAGACTGTGTGTAAAAGGCTTGCGATAGCGCATCACGCACCGACACGAACTGATACAGATATCCGCACTTTGCAGGCTAAGTATGAAAATGAAATTGTTTTTTTTGCGCGTGAAGATATGGCACTGTCGATCTAATATTAGGGTTAAGTGAAAATGCGTAAAATTAAATCTTTGGTGATATGGGCGTTATCGAGGATGGATTTGATGGAGAAACACGTTGTTTGACAGCATGTGAAACCCCATGGTTTCGGAAAAGCCATTTGACGACAAGGTGGCGCAATCGGGTCTGTTTGCGCGTGATGTGTTGTGTATCTTGTCCTATCGCTTGCGGACGTTGCAAAAGCCCCGCTAGCTTCGCGTAGCAAAGCCTAGGCATGTGGTGTTGCTAGCACCTGAACAGAAAATTTGTTTATAGATATTCAGAGGCAGGCAAAATGGATTTTACTGTGATTATCGTGGTTTTGCTGGCGGCCTTTTTGCATGCCTTCTGGAATTTTCAGGTACGTGGAAGCGATGATAAAGCGCTGGGCATAGGCGCGATCATGATAGGGCATCTGCCACTTGCTGTTATAGGACTGCTGGTTGTTGGTTTACCACCTGTTTCCAGTTGGCCTTATCTGTTGGGAAGTGCGGTTTTTCATTTGGGGTATCAGGTGTTTTTGATGCACGCATATCGGCATGGCGAACTGACGCAGATTTATCCGATTGCGCGCGGTGTTGCCCCCCTGCTTATTACACTTGTCAGCATACTGGTGATCAAAAGCGATTTTTCACAGCAACAGCTTTTCGGCATTATGATGGTATCCGGGGGTATTATCTTACATGGCATTTTCCAGTTTCATCGGACACAGACACCGTTGACGGGTTTGGTTCTGGCGTTGATTACTGGTTGTTTTATTGCGGGCTATTCGCTGGTTGACGGGCATGGAACGCGTCATGCAGGAAATGCGTTAAGTTTTTATGGGATGGTGACCGTCATCAATGGCGCGGTTTTCATATTATATTTGCGGCTGTTTCATCACGGGGTTCTTGGCCGTATTTCGACAGAAGGGCGCAAAGTTCTACTGATTGGGGGGAATTTATCCTATATCGCCTATGTGCTGGTGTTATGGGCGTGTCTATCAGCACCCATTGCCGTTGTATCTGCTTTGCGCGAGACTTCGGTTATTTTTGCGTTGTTCCTTGGCACTATGCTGCTCAAAGAAAAGCTAACGGCTATGAAAATTGTGGTGACAATAATCATCCTTGCTGGGGTCATCACTTTACGGCTTGCCTGATCAGTGGCTGTGCCACCAAGTATAGTTAACAGAGTGAAATCATAAAGCTCATGTTGTTTTCAAATAAGAATGGGTAAAGACAATAGGGCAATGCTCATATATACGATTGCGAATTATTATCATTTATTGTTGACTAGATATAAGAAATCACCTAAGTAAATTTAATAATAATAACCATTCTCATTATTATTATCAGTAAATGGCACTTACAGAATAGATGTAATAAAGGAAAATTGACGTGAAGACCTATATAACAGGATTTTTTATCAAGCTTACGGTGGCGGGGATAGCTGTCTTTGGACATTTAGCGGCGCATGCCTCGGAGCTGAATATCTATTCGCATCGCCAAGCCTTTTTGATTACACCGTTTCTGGACGCCTTTACAGACGAAACAGGCATCAAGACAAATGTGGTCTTTGCGTCCAAAGGTCTGGCGCAACGGCTTGCAGCCGAAGGAGCCAACAGCCCTGCTGATCTTGTGCTGACGGTAGATATTGCCCGTCTTAGTGTATATGCCGAAAAGGGTTTATTTGCGCCGGTTCAGTCGGATATTCTCAATCAGGTCATCCCACAACATCTGCGTAGTCAGGATGGTACATGGTTTGGCTTATCAAAACGCAGCCGGATTGTTGGCGTGTCAAAGCACCGGGTTGCTGATGGCGCTGTTCTTCGCATTGAGGATCTTGCCGATCCAAAATGGCGCGGCAAGATTTGTTCGCGTCCGGGATCGCATGTATATAACCGCGCGCTGGTGGCATCGATGATTGCTGCCCATGGCGAGGTCAAGGCCGAAGCATGGGCGCGAGATTTGGTGGCCAATTTTGCCCGACGCCCTCAGGGTAATGACCGTGCGCAGGTGAAAGCTATTTTTGAGGGGCAATGCGATATCGCCATTCTCAATCATTATTATTACGGCAATTTGCTCACCTCTGATGATGCCGCGCATCGCCAATGGGCTGATTCAATCAATGTTGTTTTTCCCAATCAGGGCGCGAATGATCGCGGTGCACATGTGAATATTTCAGGTGGTGGCATCGCTATTCATTCCAAGAATAAGGGGGATGCCCAACGCTTACTGGAATTTCTGGTATCCGAAAAGGCACAAAGCCTCTATGCCAAAATCAATTATGAATATCCAGTCAATGAAAGCCTGGATCTTCCCGATGATCTCAAGCTTTGGGGCACCTTCAAAGAAGATCAAACGCCCATATCCGAAATTGCCAGACTATCAGTCACGGCGCAGAAAATCATTGATCGGGTTGGCTGGTAAACCGATCAGTTAAAGCGGTCCTCTGTGTGCAAAAATTTATGAACCTCATGGCATGAAGCGGTTTTGATACTGCTTTGCTTGTCCATGATTTATCTATAGGCTTAACATATCTATGTAAGTGATGGAGTTGTTTATGCCGTTAGCCCCATGTGATGACACTGTCACGATAGCTGACCTGACGCACGACCCTTATCGGTTTTATAAAAAAGCGCGACATCACCATCCTGTAGTCAATGTGTCGTCAGTCAAGCGCACTATGCTGACCAAGGCAGAAGATACAAAATTTGTCAAAGATAACTGGCAGATATTCAGTTCTGACGATCCAAGCACACCTATGAAACGGGCATTTCAGGCGCATACGCTTATGCGTAAGGATGGTGTCGAACATATGCGGGAACGTAATGCGATGACGGCGGCCTTTTCACAACGTAACATTCGTGATGTTTGGGTGCCGCTTTATGAAAAGATCGCTGATGATTATATTGGGCGTCTGCCTCGTGGCGAAACAGTTGACCTGTTTCACGCGCTGGCCGCGCCGGTATCGGCGCGCTGTCTGTCACATCTCATCGGTCTTGAACATGCATCAGATAATGAGTTATGTCGCTGGTCGCAGACGCTGATCGATGGGGCAGGTAATTTTGGGTGGGCGGACGCGCCATTTGCAGCAACCGACAGGGCTAATGATGAGATCAATAACGCTATCCAAAAAACCGTTGATGATCATGATGCGAATGAAACTCCACATGCCATTGCGGCTATGCTGAATCTTGATATGCCTATGGATATTGATGTGATCCGCTCTAACATAAAAATTGTGATTGGCGGCGGTATCAATGAACCACGTGATGCCATGCTAACGGCGATTTATGGCTTGCTGACCAATCCCGATCAACTTGCTGATGCCAAAAGTGATAACGGTTTGTGGCAGCATGCTTTTGAGGAATCAGTGCGCTGGGTGGCACCCATTCAGGTTAGTTCACGTCGCACACTAGAAGATGTCGAAATTCGCGGCTATTTAATTCCCAAAGGTGATGTTGTGATGACGATTCAAGCTTCGGCAAATCACGATGAAGATGTGTATGAAGATGGGCATCTTTTTAACCTTCATCGGCCAAAGCAACCACACCAGGCATTTGGTAATGGACCACATTTCTGTCTTGGAACGCATATTGCGCGTCGCACGGTTGCCGATATTGTTCTGCCAAGATTATTCGACCGGTTTCCCAATCTGGCGCTTGATCTGGGCAAACCAGTATTATTCCAGGGTTTTGGGTTTCGTGGACCAATCAATTTACCGGTAAAACTACATTAGGGCGTTTGGTCTGGTGCCTAGGCTTGTTTGCGCCGATACCAGAATAACAGGTTAAGTATCAGTGCCAGAAGTGGCCCTGCTATAATGTTAAAAACGGTTGCCTGCTGGAACAGGGTTTCAACATCCTCGCGCATGGATCGCCTTATTTGCCGTAATTTTTGACGCAGAGGTAATAGCATGGTTTGCAGGTCACGTATCTGATTCTGCAAATTGCTGGGCAGTTCATCAACCGATTTAGCCCCTGTGAGGCTCAGAACTTCGGTGATACTGCCTTCGACTTTGGCAATTTGATTGATGAAATTGGATTCGGTGTCTTTATAAATCTGCTGGGCGTTACGCATCATCTCTTCAACAAGAGTGAAAGAGCGCACCAGATTGCCACGTGACCGGATGCCAAGCAGGCGGTTATCCCCAGCAAGAAATTCGACCATATTCACCATGAAGGCAAAATTATCATTCAAAGGGCGCAGGAATGCGGCACCGCCTTCGCCTGAACCTTGCAAGCTCATCGGATCATAAATCCAATCAGTATCAGCGATCGCAAAAATAGACGCAGAATCCGCCCTAGAATCACCATCAAAGGCTGTTGGCAATGCGCCACCAACATGGACAGCAACCGAGCGCACACCGCCCTCATCGGGCTTAAAGCTGGCGGCAAGCTGATCAGGCGCGGAAGACCGGAATAATTTACGGTCTTGCGAACCGGTTTCGCCGCTTGTAGTGACCAGACTAGTGGCAGTCAGATCGCTATTTTCAAAGGATGACAGGCTGAAATAACCAGCTTCGGCAAAAAGCAGTTCGTTCAAATCGGCCGTTGTACTATGGGTGGTTGAGAGCGCATCACGCCGTACGCGAAGCCAATAAGGATAGTTGATTTGATTGCCATCATTACCCACAACGGTAGCCGCCATAGTGCTATCGCCAATAACCAGGTTTTGATCAAAGCTGATCCCATAGCTAGCTAGAAGATCGATGATTGTTAAGATGTCGGTCTGGCTGATCGGCGCTACCTCTAATTTGGCGTTGCCACGGTTTAGCCGTTGATGTGGGTCAACCATCACCATTAGCCCTTTGCCAGCCATGACATGGCTGTCAATCGCCCGCAACATGTCGGTTTTAAGAACAGGCGTGTCAATAACAAGTAACGCATCCAGATCGTTTGGCAGGCTATCACCAAAATAAGGGATGATAGCGATATCAAATTGGTTTTTCAGTTCTTCAAGGATAGCCAACCCCGGGCGTGGTTCATCAACATTCCGTGGAATGAATAATGATGAAAGGATGCCTATTTTCGGTGTTGTCTTGCGCCCCAGATTACTCACAGCAAGGGCAAGATCATATTCCAGCAATTCGGCACGGCGTTCATCAAAATAGGATATGGCGGCATGCCGGTCACCAAGCTGGAAAGTTGCGCCAAAATACAAGCTATCGCCAGATGACATGGGCACCCGCTGAATACCGTCGAGAAGTGCGCTTTCTTCGGTGACGCTATCCGGCTCGACAGCTACTTTTTTGATTATGATGCCACCATCCGCATAAGTTTCAAATTGGGTGAGCAGACTTTCAACCCGCCGTACATGCTGGCGGATACGTGCCGGTACAGGCGTTTCATCTTTGTTATAAAATAATGTGATATCAATCGGTGTTTTTACATGCGATCGGGTCTGTTTCATAATATGAATTGTTTCAGGATGCAGGCTAAAGCTTTTCTGTTGCGTAAGGTCGAGCGCAATAGGGACGCCTGATAATAGGCCAGACAAGCCCATGATTGATACAATGCCGCCAGTAACCAGGCCAAGGCGTGCACATATACTGGCCAGATTTAACGCTGCATTGCGCCGGAAACGCGACAGCAGAATGGTTGTCGCCCCCAGCGTCAGGCCTATCAGGGCGATAAAATAGACCAATCCAGCTAGATCAATCCGCCCATCAGCCATTTCATTAAGCCAATGGCGTGGGCTTGCCAGATATAATGTATCGGCAATCCATTGCAAAGCTGGTGGCAGGATCGTCACTTCACCAAGCCCTGAATCAAGCAACATCAATACCAGTAAAAACCCCAGTCCCAACACAAAAGCGGCAATCTGGTCTCGGCATAGCGCGGCGGCTAGCATTGAAACAGCATAGGCTGATGCCAATAACAAGCTGGCACCAATATACCCGGCAATGATGATGCCCCAGTCAGGTGACCCCAGATAGGCGATAGTCATTGCAAATGGGAATGTCATGGCAAGTGTGATCAACAGGATAAAGCTACCAGTAAGCCATTTGCCTATTGTGATACTGGCGGCTGATAGCGGCAGCGACAAGGTTAGTTCCATAGACCCTTCGTTATTCTGCCCATGAAAAGCCCGCATTGCCAATGCAGGTATAAAGACATTTGCGACCCACGGCAGAAACGTCCATTGCAAATCCATGACCACCAGATCAGTGCTGAAAAAGTCGCCAATAACAAAAACCGCAGTGGCCAAGGTCAGTAAGAACCCGACCTGAAAAATCAGTGTTAATGGCGAATAGGTTAATTGCCGCCATTCATGTCTGGCGGCCGCCATTATCATGGCCATTTGTGATGACTCAGCTTGGTTTGCTTTCATGATCCAGCCCCATTATCGGCTTTGACTGGTTCGGCTACACTTATATTATTGGGGTTTATACCATCTGTATTGGCGGCGGTTAACGCATGGATTGCGCTTTCAAGTCGTCCATTCTTATCAAGAAATTGCGCTGTTGGTCCATCGGCAACAAGTTGGCTATCGCGCATAACAACAAGACGCTCGCACATATTCTCGGCTTCTTCCAGAATATGCGTCGACATCAGGATTGTTTTGGTCTGGCCAAGATATTTAAGCTTTTCGCGCAATTGCGCTTTCTGGTTGGGATCAAGCCCGTCTGTTGGCTCGTCAAGGATCAATACAGGCGGATTGTGCAACAAAGCTTGACCAAGCCAGCTTCGTTGTCGCCAGCCTTTAGACAGTGTTCCCAGAAGCTTATGCCGAACACCGCCAAGATCAAGCTGGGCGACTACATCATCGATCAACGTGCGTTTCTGTTGTCCAGAAAAACCACGTGATTCGGCGGTAAAGGTCAAAAACTCCCGCACGCTGAGATTATTAAAGCCAAGCGCTGACTCTGGAAGATAACCAAGCTGATGTTGTGCCTGCCGACGCTGCGTGACAATGTCATAGCCATTGATAAAGGCTTGCCCCGCGTCGGGTGTTAGCGAGCCGACAAGCATCCGCATGATGGTTGATTTGCCAGCACCATTACTGCCCAGCAGACCAATAATCGAGCCCGCCTTAGCGCTGAATGATACATTCCGCGCAGCAGGTTTTGAGGCATAGGATTTGGATAGGTTTTGGGCGTCTATTAACACGATGATCCTGCTTGGCTACTTAATACCTGCGTGTCAGCCTATTCACCCGCGAAGATCGACAATGAACCCAGCAATAATAAACAAAATAACACTAACGCCCATAATGCCATAACCCAAGCGGTTAAGCCAACTTTCAAAAGATGGCTTGGGACGCGGTGATACATTTTTATCAAAGGCTGGTTTGGCAGCAGGATGAATATGCTTTTTGTCAATATCGTTATCGACAGTTTTGCCAGTAAAGAATTTTTCTATCGCAGCTGAGAATGTTGCGAGAATGGCACCAATTGTGGCCAGGGTGACAACGACCGGTTTAGCTGAAATAAGGAACAAGAAATCCAGCATGGTCGTTGCCCTGAAGCGTAGCCGTTAGGCTACGCCCTTAGATGTGTTTGCAAAGCTCTTCATCGCTTCTTCATGCAGAATAGCCATTGTTTCACGCTTATATTCAAACGCTTCGGCAGAGGTCAACATGCTGTAATTCCGCGGACGAGGAAGTTTGATATCAATAATCTTTTCAACCCTTGTTGGCTTATTCGTCAGAACAATCAGATTGTCAGCAAGGAAGATAGCTTCGTCGATTTCCGATGTAACAAACACATTTGTACGACGGTTCTCTTCAAATAGCTGCAGGAAGAACTCCTGCATTAGGCTTCGCGACATTGCATCAAGGCCACGGAATGGCTCATCCATGATCATCACTTTAGGCTCGTTGATAAGGGCCCGAGCCAGTTCGGCCCGACGTTGCATACCACCAGAAAGCTGAAGTGGGAATTTGCTCATGAATTCCCCAAGGCCAACTTTGACAAGTAGCTTTTTGGCTTCTTTTTCAAGATCCGCTGTTTTCATATCACCCCGTAATTTGGGGCCAAAAACAACGTTTTCAAAAGTTGTTTGCCATGGGATCAGCGCGGTTTCTTGAAACACCACCATCCGGTCTTTGCCGGGGCCAGTGATTTCAGCGCCATCAATTGTGATCTTGCCTGAGTCAGGCTCTTCAAAGCCGGCAAGCAAATTAACCAGAGTTGATTTTCCACAACCTGACGGCCCCACAATAACAGTCATTTCACCTGGCGCAATCGACAGGCTCAGATTATCAAGAATCTGATCTGACAACCATTCTTCACCAGAAGCCTTTGATACATTTGTTAGTTCGATCGTGCTACCTGCCTCTGGCTTACTTGCCGATTTATTTGCTTTGGTAGCACCGCCAGCACTAGCAGCGCGGGCGATGGAATTACGATTGGTCAACATTGGTATACTCCCTGTAACCTTTAATTGTTCTGTTGCCTAATATTACAAACGCTGTCTAGAACAGACGTCGCCACGGCATGAAGAATATCCCTAATTTACGAATTGAGCTCGAACAGAGATAGCCCGCGATTCCGATCGAAATCATGCCAACAACAATATGCTCAAGTGAACCACCCATATATGAACTCCAGATGAAGAAGCCGAGGCCACCGCCACCTTGTGTGCCACCACCTGAAATCATCTCGGCAGCCAGCACCACCTCCCAGGTAATACCCATACCCACGGCGGCACCTGTAAAGATTGACGGCAATGTGCCAGGCAGAATGATTCTATAGAACAGATGCCACTGGCTTGCGCCCATTGATTGCGCCGCACGTAGATACCTTACATCGATTGCCCGCGCGCCACCAAGAACGTTAATCACGATGGTAAAGAACGCCCCTAGGAAGGTCACAAACGCAATAGACATTTCGTTTGTAGGCCAGAAAATCAATGAAGCTGGCACCCAAGCTAGTGGTGGAATTGGACGAAGAATTTCAAATGGTGGGAAGAAAATCCCCCGGAAATACTTGTTCACTGCCAGCAGTAGTCCAAACGGAATACCCACAATCATGGCAACAAGGAATCCAGCCAGAACGCGTTGGAAGCTAGCAACCCAACTTTGCCAATAGCCCAGATTAGGAACAACATCAGCCCATGTGATCAGAACATCCACTGGTGGCGGGACAAGCCCGATTCCCAGCATGTCATAACCTGTCCAGTCATCAATCAATGCGCCAAACTGCCACACAACCAAAAACACAAAGATAGCCATGATTGCGCGTCTCAACTCAACGCTACGCATTATTTTTGAAAATTTAGAACGTTTTTGCACAGTACTATTTCCCATAATTCAATACCTTTCCGATCTGTGGCCTAAGCCATCTCGCGTTCGCCAGCCTGAAAGGCCTTGACTGCTTCTTCGTGGACCGCTTCATTCACTTCGCTCAGCAAGGCTCGGAAAGCTTCGGATGACTGCGTCTCGAATGAACGTGGACGCGGAATATTCACTTCGACAGTTTTCTTGAGCTGACATGGACGTGTGGTTACCACATGCGCTTTGTCGCCAAGGAAAATGGCTTCCTCAAGATCATGCGTGATGAAAAAGATTGTAACCTTTGTTCTGTCATAAGTCTCAAGCAGTGATTCGTGCATGATCTGTTTGGTCAATGCATCCATCGCGCGATAAGGCTCGTCTAGAAGCAGAACTTTTGGATCATTGATCAACGCTCGCACAATCTCGGCACGACGGCTCATGCCCGAAGATACTTCGCCAGGATATTTATTGATCACATCGCCAAGGCCAGCCTCGGCAAGCATCGTGCCAGCCTTGTCAATCGCCTGAACTTTGTTAAGTGCACCTTGAACCAATGGACCATAAGCGACATTCTCGACCAGTGTTTTCCATGGAAACAAAGCTCCATTTTGGAACACAACCATACGATCAGCACCCTGATCAGCTTTTTCACGGCCTGGACCACATAGCATCTCACCATCAACGTCGATCTGACCTTCGGTTATAGAGTGGAACCCAGCAATTGCGTTCAGCAAAGTCGATTTGCCACAGCCAGACGGGCCGACAATCATACAGATTTCGCCACCGGCAATTTCCATTGAACAATTATCAACAGCCTTAACATTCACCCCTTCAGGGTCATAGATTTTGGTCACATTACGGATGCTGATGGCACCTTTTGAAGCAGCCGCACCGTTTTTTGAAGCGTTTTGTTTTGTCATAACCTTATAATCCCTTTTTTAAATCGGTAATGAGGCGCTATTAGCGATCCTGTTGAGCTAGTTCGCGAACTTGCCAGTCCATGAGCTTGTCACCCAGAATGCGCACCATGACTGATGTTACATATCCAATGAAGCCGAGTGTGATCATGCCGATCACCATAGGTACGGTAACGTTGTTCATGTAGGCATCAACGATCAGATAGCCCAAACCAAGATCACCGGAGACCATTTCAGCGGCAACAAGCGAGAACCAAGCCACACCGATTGATATCTGTAATCCAGTAAAGATGTAAGGAAGTGCGCCCGGCACAACGACATTTTTGAACACGTCCCATTTGCTTGAACCAAGACAGCCAGCAGCACGGAAATAATCATCATCGATTGAGTCCACGCCAAGCATAGCATTCAATGTTGTCACGAACAAAGACGCCAAGGTGGCAAGGAAAATTACAGGCCCCTCAAAGCCCGGCAGAAGCAGGATCGATAGCGGCACCCATGCCAGAATAGGAATAGGGCGGAAGAGTTCCAGAAGGGGAAAAGCGTAGTCGCGTATCTTTTTAGACCAGCCCATGAACAGGCCAAGTGGCACACCAACACCTGTCGCAATACCAAAGGCAATGGCAATTCGCTGGCAACTTACCCAGATATGTTCGTAATATTCTGCGGTAAAAATTGAGATGCCCTGGAACGGCTCAGGTGAGAACCAGTCCTTTGAAATGGCAACTGGGCCAGGCAGTTTGGTAAAACGCCAAACTTCAAGCCCTTCACAAAGTATCCAGTAGGTAAACAACCACAATCCTACGCCTATTGCGGTTAGATATGGTGTTGGCGTGGATAACGCCTTTACAAATCGATATTGGACCATGTCCAATCCCTTGGGTGCTTCGGTGCGCCGTTGGCGTCCTGTCGCAACTTGTTGTGTGGCCATCTTTGTGAACTCCCAGAATTAGATTTTTGAATTCTTCTTAGACTAGTAACAAAATGTCGCACTTTTGCGCGCGCAATCAAAGCGTTTCAGTAATAGATCATTTTTAATAACTAAGTGACGCAATCAATAAGCTGAATTTAACAGTAAAAAAACAAATAAAAACATTCTCTTATATAAAAAAACCCTGAGAAAATTAATTCTCAGGGTGTCTATGTTATATTGCAAGCAAATTACTTTGCGTTGATAACACCAACTGGTGAAGTCATACCGCGGGCGCGAAGAACATCTTCAGCGAACTGTGGCATAACACCGCCTGAGCGAATTGTAGGTGTCGCAGCAGGCTTTTTCTTCAGTGAGTACAAGAATGCTGTAGCGTCAGCCATCAGGTTACGAGCACGATCACTGATAACGAAGTCCAGTGTTAACTTGTTAGAACCAGCGATTGGGCTGTCATACAGAGATGCTTTCAAGATTGACTTGTCAATCTGCTCTGTCTGTGCTTCGGCCATTGTTGCAACAGCGTCTGCGTTAGCTGGATCAGCCACGAAGATCTGCGCGTCAAGCTCGGCGTTCAACCAACCAGTAACGACATCAGGGCGCTGCTCGATCAAATCGTTCAGCATAACCATAAAGGCACCATCAAGTGCACCAAAATCGATGCCTGAAGCGCCACGACGTGCGATACCGCTCTCAACCATCTTTGTTGCAGTTGGCTCCCAGATAGCAGCCGCATCCAGCTTACCAGCACGGAAGTTAGTTGTGATAACTTCGATGTTCTGGTTCAGATACTTGCTTGGCTTGATGCCAGACTCAGCGAATGCAAGCTGGGCAAAACGGTCAGTACAAGCGCCATGTGGTGCAGATGTGATTTTGCCATCCATCCACTTAACAGCGTCTCTGCCATTAGCAAATTCAGGGGCGTCGTTACGAACTAGGAAGATGTTACACTGCTGCATTGATGTGCCAAGGGCTGCCACAATACGAATGTCTGTACCACCACGCTCAGGAATCACTTTAAATGTAGATGCAATCGCTGGCATGTCACCCATGTAACCAATATGCTGCTTCTCACCAGCCATCGCATTCACGATAACTGAACCCTGAAGACCAACTTGGAAATCAGCGGTTGAGCCAGCAGGTAGGTGATTCTTCCAGAATGCCATGCCGTTATTGACAACGCCTGTCCATGATTCTGTGTAATATGGCTGATAGCCAATTACCAAATCAACAGCTTCGCCGTCATTACCAAAATCTACAGTAGCCATACCTGTTACTGGAGACATTGCCATTGCACCAACCGCAATTGCTCCAAGAGTCTTAGATAGCTTGAAAGTCATACTTTCCTCCCATTTTTGAAAAACAGGGAAGCCGTGATACTGACACTTACATTATTAACAGAACTAGTAATAATAGTAGGCATAGAACCCATAACCCTTCCCCAAAAAACATGCTTATTATATGATTGTGCATGATATTGATTAAAGTAAAGGTTTATAACGCCTAACTATCAAGTCATATCTTTATTGGGTTCTTCAATCAAGTGATAGAACAATGCAATCGATTGTTGGCTACACTGTCATTTTCTTATTTGTTACAGTTCTTTCATAAATATAAAAAATTACTGAATATAAAGTAAAACGGGAATCAAAAGCCATGCCAACAATCAACGATCAGCAAGAGACAAATAAGTCAAAGGCGCCGCACAGCGACTGGATTGATCAGAAGATTTTTTCGGATAGCAATATATCGACTGAAGAACAGCAAAAAATATTCAAAAATATTTGGGTGCCTGTTTGTCACGAATCTGAGTTACCTGAGCCGTATGATTTTCGTACATCAAGCATTGGCAATGAGAATATTATAATTCTGCGAGCTGCTGACAATAAAGTTCATGCTTACTTAAATGTATGTCCGCATCGTGGCATGCTTATCGAGCGTCGGCCACAAGGTACGTTCCTCGAAGGGCAGGCATCGGGTAACCCAAAGCGCATCACATGTATGTTCCATGCTTGGCAGTTCGACATGAAAGGCAATTGTGTCTATGTGGCACGCGAAAAAGAAGGATACCAGGATCGCTTTTCAAAAGATGAGGCAGGTCTGCGCCGTTTGCGCTGTGAGATTAAATATGGTGGCTTTGTTTGGGTGAATATGAATGACAAACCATCCGTGTCGCTTGACGATTGGGTTGGCGCGCCTCTTAAAGTGCTTGCTGGCGCTCTTGATGATGAGCCTTTAGAGGTTTTCCATTATCATAAGGAAATTTTAAATACAAATTACAAGCTCAACCACGATAGAACCATCAAATTCCATCAGGATTTTATGAAGCAGGCCGATGATTCATCTGTGACGCCAACCAGAAAAAATGATTATGAGTTCGGCCACGCGGTAGCGGGCACCTTTGGCGAAGGCGGAAATGGCCAGGATGGTCTGACATTTCCAAAAATGAAACCAGGTCAGTGGTTTATGGTTGATCTATTCCCTGGTTTTAACTTTAGCTTGCATGGATCGGCTTTGAGCGTCAGCACAATCACACCGCTTGGTCCTGATGAGGTGATGATCGAATATCGTGGGCTTGGCCTGAAAAGCGATAGTGACGAGGCGCGGAGTGCCAGAGTCAAGCATCATAATAAAATCTGGGGCCCATTTAAAATTGGCGGTTCAGCGGTTAACGCGTCGGAAGCTGGCGATACGGCACCTAACGAAAACGCTTTGCGTCAGTATTATAATGAATGGGGGCGCTGGATGAAGCGTAACCCAGAAGATCTGGACAAGGCTTATTCTGCGGTGCCGTCTGAGCCAGCGTCAAATGATAGCGCCGCAAAGACAGGCTATAATGTCGTGGTTGTTGGTGCCAGTCATGCGGGTATTAGCTTTGCTGATAAAATGCGGAAAAGCGGTTTTGAAGGGAATATCACCATTCTTGACCGTCAAAGTGGTGGCCCGATGGAGCGCCCGCCGTTATCTAAGGCATTTCTGATTGATGAAGATGAAAAGGTTAATCCGGTTTTTCTACTCAAGCGGAAAAAATGGTATAATGACCAAGACATTACCTTGCGAACCAAAACCAACGTTCAAAAAATTGACCTTGAGGCAAAATCATTGATTCTCGACGATGGTGAGCAGGTTCATTTTGACAAGCTGGTTATAGCCAGCGGGGCTGTGCCACGGATGCTACCTAGTGCCGAAGGGATGCGGAATGCGTTTATTCTGCGGCAGCCTGCTGACGCCATAGCAATCCGTAACAAGATGAAGGAGGCAAAAAGCGCTATTATTATTGGTGGTGGATATATAGGCCTTGAAGTTGCAGCCTCATTCCGAAAAAAGGGGATCGAGGTTAACGTTATCGAAGCCGCAGATAGAATCCTTGCCCGCGTTGCAAGCCCCTCAACAGCCGACTATTTGGCTGACCTTCACAACAGCCATGGGGTGAATTTGTCAACTGGTATCGGCGTTGAAGATATAATGCAGGACAATGGCGCCTTCAGTGGGGTCAAGCTGACTGATGGAACCGTTCTGACAGGTGATATGCTGATTGTCGGCATTGGTGTGGTGCCGGATAGCAAATTGGCTAATGATGCAGGCATTGAAACACAGCGTGCAGATGGTGGCGCGATACTGGTTGATAGCCATATGTATTCAAGTCATCCGGATGTGTTGGCGATTGGTGACGTTGCTTTGCAACGCAGCGCTTCGCTAGCCATTGAATCAGTCCATAATGCCCAAGAAACCGGTGCAATAGCCGCTTCGACATTGATGAAAGTCGCACCACCTACCATTCAAACGCCGTGGTTCTGGTCGGATCAATATGATGCCAAGCTTCAATCAGTTGGCGTTGTACCGGTGGGTGATGACGAGGTTTATCAGGTTACCCGACCAGGTAGCCGCGAGGGTGGAATTTCGTTCTGGAGCTTCAGACAGAAACGGCTTGTTGCGGTAGAGGTGTTCAATGACCCAGCTACCTATATGATGGCCAAACAATGTCTTGATTCCAATGTGTCACCAGACCCGGATCAAATTGCCGACATAGCCTATTCGCCACTTGATCAATAATTATTTTGGAATTGATAAGTGGCAATCGGTTTGCACTTAAAAACACGAAACAGGATAATGTCTAAAAAGGATAGTTAGGGTTCGACTTAACCCTGATTTCAACAGCGAATTACTAACCACGTCTAAAAAAACTTATGATCTGAGAGCTATCGCTAATGGAGCTTTCAAGATCTAATAACAATATAATTAGCCATTATATGGCGAGAGGAGATGCAATGGGACAAGATATCGAAAAGCAGATTGAAAGAACAATCTACAAAGCAGCTATCGCTTTGGACGAGCTCAATTGGGGGGGCTGGTTCGAATTGTGTGATGATTCATTTCATTATTCGATTACATCCTTTAGCCCTGAAATCAATAAAGAGATGATTTACTTCTCTGGCGATAAGAAAGAGCTTCAAGGATTGATGGATATGCTGCCAAAGCATAATACAGATCATTCGCCGCTTCGCCGTCATACCTCTGTATATACGGTCGATATTTCTGACGATGGGCAGACAGCTGAAGCTGTAAGTTCGGTTGTTGTCTATCAAAATATGCTTGATGGCATCAATGCGCATCTAGACTCAGGCGAAAGCCGTCTTTTCGTAGTTGGTAAATATCATGACAAATTCACCATTAAAGATGGTGTGGCAAAATTTGTTAATCGTGAAACCAAGCTTGATAACCGCCGTATGGACAAAGGGTCGCATTGGCCAATCTAGTCGGTAAAAGCTATTTGCGGTTATGGTCTGACAAAGTTTATAAGATTAGGCCGAATTATGGAAGGAAACCATTGATATGAGCTGGATTAAAGTTTGTGCTACGAGTGAAGTGCCACCAGGTTCAATAAAAAAACTTTGGGCTAGTGTCGGGGGTGGTATTCCGCTTGTGGTCGCGCATCATAAGGCTGGTTTCACTGCGTTACCTCCTATTTGCCCTCATATGGAAGAACCATTGGACGAATCTGGAACAATTTTGGGTTGTAAGCTAACCTGCACAAAGCATTTGTGGTCTTGGGATCTGGAAACGCTGGAATTGCAAGATGAGGCTGAACTGCCCCTTAAGACCTATGATACCAAGGTCGATGGTGACAATGTTATGGTTTTCGTGACCGAGCAACTTGAGTATGATTTCAATGAGGAAGACGACATCGATGATGATGAATTCTTTGGCGATGATGACGATGACGATTTTGATTAGGGATATGGCAAACTAATCGCTTAATGTGTAACAAGTGTCAAAACAGAATAATTGATGTTATGTCATCAGTTTTTACTAACAAAACAGATGATTATCTGTATTACATGGAAAAGATTTTCACTTATTCTATGGAGCTGTATAGATAATCATGATGTTTTTAGGGGTCAATTAAGATGGATGCACCAATTAGTGACAATAACAAAGATCCGGTTATTGATCTTCAGACGAATCCCGCGGATGAGATTAAAACCACAACCTGTTACATGTGCGCATGCCGTTGCGGTATCAAAGTCTATCTCAAGGATGGTCAGGTACGCTATATTGAGGGTAACCGCGACCACCCCGTGAATAAGGGTGTTCTGTGTGGCAAGGGTGCTTCGGGCATCATGACGCAGGTGTCACCAGCGCGTTTGACCTCGCCGCTGAAACGGGTTGGTCCCCGCGGTTCAGGTGAATTTGCTGAAATTTCATGGGATGAAGCGCTTGATCTGGCATCAAGCTGGCTTGGCGATGTGCGGGCAAAAGACCCACGTAAACTTGCCCTATTTACCGGACGCGATCAAAGTCAGGCGCTTACAGGCTGGTGGGCGTCACAATTTGGCACACCAAATTTTGCCGCGCATGGGGGTTTTTGTTCGGTCAATATGGCGGCTGCCGGACTTTATACATTCGGTGGATCGTTCTGGGAATTTGGCGAGCCTGACTGGGATAAAACCGAATATTTCATGCTATGGGGTGTAGCCGAGGATCATGGTTCAAATCCAATCAAAAAGGCACTTGGCAAGCTGAAAGAACGCGGCGTCAAGGTTGTCGCCATTAACCCCGTCAGAACGGGTTACGGCGCAATTGCTGATGAATGGCTGGGCGTTAAGCCTGGCAGTGACGGTTTGTTCGTATCGGCATTGATTTATGAATTGATGCAGGCTGGCAAGGTCGATCTTGATTATCTTGTGCGCTACACCAATTCACATTGGCTTGTTATCCAGAATCCGGGTGCCGCCAATGATGGTTTGATCGCCCGTGACAAAGACGGCGAACCATTGGCTTGGGACAAAAACCAGAACAAGGCAGTTGGTGCCAATACCTTAGAGATCGATCCGGCGTTGAACGGCTCATTCAAGCTGACCGATGGATCGCAGGTCGTCCCGGTGATGTCGTTGATCGCAGAGCGCTTTCTGGATAGTAAATTTGCGCCTGAGTCAGTTGCCGAAGAAATTGGTATTCCGGCAGACACAATCAAGCGTATTGCAAGTGAACTTGCCGAAGCGGCTTTCGAGCGTGAAATTGTTATCGATCAGCCGTGGGTTGACTGGGCTGGCCGCAAACATGACAAGATGATCGGGCGTCCGGTATCAATGCATGCGATGCGCGGTATTTCGGCGCATTCAAACGGTTTTAATACATGTCGCTTAATTCATCTGCTTCAAATCTTGCTGGGTTCAATCGATTGTCCTGGCGGTTTCCGCTATAAGCCACCTTATCCAAAGACGATTCCACCAGGGATCCGTCCGGCAGGTAAAGTTGATCAGGTCAAACCCAATACACCGCTTCCAGGTCCGCCTCTTGGCTTTGTAAAGGGACCAGAAGATTTGCTGGTTGATGACAATGGAAAGCCATTGCGTATCGACAAAGCCTATTCGTGGGACGCTCCAGTATCGGCGCATGGCTTGATGCATATGGTCATCAATAATGCCGGCTCGATGGATCCGTATAATATCGATGTGCTGTTCATGTATATGGCCAATATGGGCTGGAATTCGTCGATGAACGTGCCTGATACATTGCGTCATCTGACAGCCAAAAACCCTGATACGGGTGAATATGTCATTCCAAAAATCATCTATTCGGATGCGTTTTATTCGGAAACGGTGCCGTATGCGGATCTGATCTTGCCTGACACGACCTATCTTGAAAGATGGGATTGTATTTCGATGCTGGATCGCCCGATCTCAGACCCTGATTCTGCGAATGATGCCATTCGCCAGCCAGTTATTGAGCCAGATCGTGATGTGCGCCCATTCCAGACTGTCATGCTTGACCTTGGTGCTCGCCTTGGTTTGCCTGGCATGACTAATGAAGATGGTTCGGCAAAATATCCAGGTGGTTATGCTGATTATATCACCAATCACCAGCGTGCTCCGGGCATTGGCCCGCTTGCAGGCTGGCGTGGTGAAGATGGTTCAAAATATGGTGTCGGCGAGCCGAACCAGAACCAGCTTCAGGAATATATTGATAATGGTTGTTTCCATGCCCACGAACTTGAGCCGGAAATGCGCTATTACAAGCATGCTAATAAAGCCTATCTGGACTGGGCTAAATCGGTTGGGTTTAATGGTTCAACAGACCAGATTGTCTTTGAGCTCTACAGCGAAACCTTGCAGAAATTCCGTCTAGCCGCCCAGGGACATGGTGATATTCAGCCGGAAGATTCGCATCGTGAGCGGATTACGTCATTCTTCGATCCTCTGCCATTCTGGTATCCGACTTTTGAAGGCGAAATGGTCAATAAAGATGACTATCCGTTTCATGCAATTACCCAGCGCCCCATGCATATGTATCACTCATGGGGATCACAGAATGCCTGGCTTCGTCAGATCACGAATGCGAACCGTTTATATATGAATCGTGAAAAGGCCGAAGCTCTGGATATCCATGATGATGACTGGGTCTGGCTTACCAGCCATATAGGCCGCGTCAAATGTCAGGTGAGTCTAATGGAAGGCTGTAATCCTGACACATTGTGGACATGGAATGCGATTGGCAAGCGCGGCGGTGCATG
Organism: Puniceispirillum sp. (SeqCode); assembly: GCF_965657105.1. NCBI lineage: Bacteria > Pseudomonadati > Pseudomonadota > Alphaproteobacteria > Puniceispirillales (SeqCode) > Puniceispirillaceae (SeqCode) > Puniceispirillum (SeqCode) > Puniceispirillum sp. (SeqCode). Next base: position 19,673 of record NZ_CBFHNB010000006.1, on the reverse strand, counting down.
GGGCCTTGATAAGGATGCCCCAGAGATGAAGCAGGGCTTCCTGCTTAATCATCTGATCTCGGAATTGCTGCCGGAACGCGAAGGTGGCTATCGCTATTCAAATAGTGATCCGGTTACAGGACAGGCTGCGTGGTATGATTTGCGGGTGAAAATCAGCAAAGCTTTGCGAGAAGAAGCAGGCACGGCTGAGCCTTATTTTGAGCCGTTCAAGGCGCTTTCCGATGCCCCACTACCTGATGAGTTGGCGTATGGCGCACAATTTAACAAGGGATCAAAATCATGACATCGCTTCCTGCTACTACTAAGAAAAAGCTTGGCCTTGTCATCGACCTCGACACCTGCGTTGGCTGTCAGGGATGTGTGACCTCTTGTAAAGAATGGAACACGTCGGGCTATTCAGCGCCATTGACCGATATTGACCCTTACGGTCAGGATCCACAAGGCGCTTGGCTGAATCGTGTACATGGTTTTGAACTAGGCGAAGGTCTGGAAAGTCGGACCGTGCATTTCCCCCGTTCATGCCTGCATTGTGAAGAACCAGCCTGTGTAACGGTCTGTCCCACAGGTGCCAGCTATAAGCGTGAAGAAGACGGCATCGTTCTGGTCAATCCGGATACATGTATCGGCTGTAAACTTTGTTCATGGGCGTGCCCATATGGTGCGCGTGAATATGATCCATCACACGGCGTTATGAAGAAATGTACATTGTGCGTTGACCGTATTTATAACGAAAACCTTGAACCTGAAGATCGTCAGCCAGCCTGTGTGCGTGCCTGTCCAACAGGAGCGCGTCATTTTGGTGATCTGGGTGATCCCGAAAGTGACGTGTCAAAACTTGTTGCCGAGCGTGAAGGTTTCAACCTGCTGGAAGAATTTGGTTACAAGCCCGTGAATAAATATCTGCCACCACGTAAACGCCGTGATGCAGTCACCTCACAACCTGCAGCATTGAAGGAAACAGTTGGCCCCAGCGATGGTACCAAGACTGAAAAATTCTTTGCCTGGGCTGACCGCAAGCTTAGCCGATAAGATAAGAGGACAAAAAGATGCATCCCGCTTATTCCGTTATTTTATTTACCACAGCATCAGGTGCCGGTTATGGCCTGTTGATGTTGCTTTCACTGGCATGCTTTATGGGTGTTTTGCCGGAAAGTCAGGTTTATGGCTTTGTTAGCATGGCACTGTCGCTTGGTTTGATCACCGTCGGTTTGCTGTCTTCAATGGCGCATCTGGGTCATCCTGAGCGTTCTTGGCGTGCCGTTTCGCAATGGCGTACATCCTGGCTGTCACGCGAAGGCGTTTTTGCCATCGTAACCTATGCGCCAGCTGGCATATTCGGTATTTCATGGGTGTTCTTTGGAAAGCTTGATGGCTTTGTGCCTTATGTAGCCTTGCTGACAGCTATCCTGTCAGTTGTGACTGTCTATTGCACAGGTATGATCTATGCGTCTTTGCGCACGATCAGTGCATGGAACCAGAAGATGACAGCCCCAAATTACATTATCATAGCGCTTTCAAGTGGGGCGATCTTACAGGTTTTGCTGCTAACTATCTTTGATCAGGTTAACAGTTCGTCGATTGGTCTGGCCTTGATGCTCGCGGCGACAGCTTTGGTTGCTAAATGGCTGTATTGGGTCAAGATTGATAGAACTTCGATCGGCTATACAGTTGAACAGGCTATCGGTTTAAAGGGACATGGCAAAATCCGTCAGATTGAACCTGCCCATACGCAGCCTAACTATGTCATGCGTGAAATGGGGTATGCTGTAGCCCGCAAACATAGCCGGCAGATGCGAATGCTATCTACATTGCTTTGTTTTATCGTGCCGGCGGTTTGCATGGTGCTAAGCCTTGGTATGTCTGAACCTCTGTTCTTTGCCGCAGTTGCGACAGCTAGCCTTGTTGTTGGGTTGGTGATGGAACGGTGGCTATTCTTTGCCGAAGCTGTCCATGTTGTGACACTGTATTACGGCAATTCGCAATAATACAAACTGTATCATCCCTAATTGATGTGCTGAAAATTTTATAATTTTCTATGTGGAGAAGCGCTTGACCTATAACTGGCCAGATATTTCAACATTTACCAGCCCAGATTATAAAAAAGCGCGGTATGAAGCTCACAACGCGTTGTTTTGGTTGGCTAGAGGGGCGCATAGCTATTTAGATGCCTTGCCTCAAAACAAGCATTTAGAAATGGAATGGCAAAGTGATCGTGAGACGCTTTGCACAAAGGTATTTGACGGTGACCTTCAGATTGGCTTGAGCATACCTGAGTTGGAAATTTTCTTTTGTGAGAATGGTGAAAAGGTCAGGCATAGTTTCTGGTTTGATGACCGCACACCTGCCTATGTTGAAGCCTGGTATCTTGTTGAACTTCTGCACCGTGACCGTGACCGGTCTAAATTCACCATTGAGCTACCATTTGAGTCGAAAAACTTTTTCTTAGGTGATACGGAAGAGCATGATGCGCCAGCCGTAGCGGTTGAGTTAAAAGCGATGCATGACTGTTTCGTAATTGCCGCCGAAATTTTGTCGCAAACACAGCAAAAATTAGCCAATAGCGGTGATGTTGTTGCCGAAATAGGCGACATTTCCTGCAAACCAGAGAATTTTACCCTGAGTTTTGAGGTTACGACTAAGCCAGACGATCGTGCTAATGTTTTGGTGGGGATGAGTCTTGGAGATGATCTACGGCCAGCGCCATTTTTCTTTGTCAGTAAAAACTATGCAGAATCAGCCAAAAATAACCATGCGCTTGATTTTGACGCCGCCAATTTATTGTCTTTAAATAAAATGTCTGAGCAGAAAATGGATAACGCCGCCGTTATCAATCAACTGCTTCAAGATGCAAAATCTTGTCTTGGGTGATCAAGCCTAGGCAAAAGTGACGTCATGTAAGGGGTTTTGGTTATTATTGCGCTGAGGAAAAAGATGTTTTTCATAGCCTCTGGCTATTAGACAATTTTCAAACACAACAACGAAATTGTTGACACTTCATGTGTAAAAGCCCGAAAGTGTATCTAGTTTAATATATTACCGATCGTTGATGGAGGGTTTTATGCCACCAAGAAATCATAAGAAATGGTTAGCCACACCAAAAATTGAGTATATCTCAAGTGAGTGCTACAACAATTATGAGATATATGAGCAGGAAATTGAGCATATCTTTGCCAAAGTATGGGTGCCAATGTGTCACAAAAGTGAGATGGCAAACAAAGGCGATTTCAGATCAAGCCAGATTGCCTTTCAAAATGTCGTTGCTGTAAATCATGGCGATAACATCAAAGTATATCTATGCCCACAGATTGATAGACTTGCAGGTAACGGTATTTCAGTAGATGGTCTAACAGAACTGCATAGCGGTGTTCAGCATGGCGGTATGGTCTGGGTAACACTTGATCCTAACCCATCACAGAGCATTGATGAGTGGACATGTGGTGCGTTTGACTGCATCGCTGAAGCGATCGATACCGAAGAAATGGAAGTTTTCCATTATCACAAGTCAATCATTGATACGAATTACAAGCTATGGCACGACACTAATAGTGAATTCTATCATGACTTTATGCACTATCATAACCGTGTAACGGGCTTCAACGATGCGTATTTCGCACGTAAGAACATCCCATTCGACAATGGTCACGTGAATGTCAGTAGCTTCACAGTGCAGTATGAAGAGTATGAAGGCTTTGAAGATAGAGGCGAACTGTCATTCCCTAATCTGCCACCGAACCAGTGGTATATGGTTGACCTGTTCCCAGGCTTTAACTTCAACCTAAGAGGCAGTGCCTATCGCAGTGACTCAGTCACACCACTTGGTCCGAACAAAGTTCTGATCGAATTCCGTGGCTATGGTCTGAAGAAAGATACACCGGAAGAGCGTGCCACAAGAATTGAGCATCATAACTCAATCTGGGGTCCATTTGGCCGTAACCTGCATGAAGATCTGATTGGTGTTGCTGGTCAGGGTACAACCATGCGTGAAGGCACAGAAACCCGCAGAATTCTGCATGGTCGCCATGAAGGTGGAACTATTCATGATGAAGTCGGCATGCGCCATTACTACGCCGAATGGGGTAAGCATCTGGGTGTAAATCCAGAGAACCCACTTGGTCATGCGGTTGAAGATGACATGGTTGTTGCAGCCGAATAGCAATAATCAAACATATTAAGAAATGGGCTGGTGTGCTTTATGTCACCAGCCTTTTTTTATGGTTACGATATTTTGGATTTAGCGTGAAATATACCCGTCAAAGGCATGTGACTATGGATAGCTCACCGAGGCATTATCATTGCGCTAGGTTGGCAATGGCAACATGAATGCGCAATGATAGAAAGGCGCAGAGCGAATAGTTGAACGGTTCTGCCGTAAGGTGCGCCTGTCAGTCCTAGTCGAGTCCAGCAGCTTCCTTGATCGCGGCATAGCCTGCGGCATCGTTTTCGTCGTCATCCTCTGGCATGAACTGTTTTGGGCCATAAAGGAAGTTATGCAATTCACCTGAGTCACTAAGTTCCTTTGAAATCTCAACCGCAATGCGGGACATTGGCATTTCGGTTTCAGCCTTAACCCAGAATAAACCAACATCCTTTCGAACAACCGGATCTTTTAACAATAAGACCTTGGTGCCGTCATGCAATCCAGGCATGCGGGTAAAGTGATAGGGGATAACGGTACATAATTCTGTGTATTGCGTCTGAAACATAAGATGCAGAATCGACTCTGACTCGATCTTTGGAATGACTTCGCATCCAGCTTGTGTGAAGGTGCTGTCGATAATCCTGCGTTCGTGCATGGATTTGCGCAATAGTGCGAAAGGTAGCTGGGCGGCATCTTTCCAGGTTATTTCTTCAACATCCTCAAATTCAAATGAGTCCGGCACCAGCAATCCCCATGTTTCGGTAAAAATGGGCAGAACATTACACCAGCCAAGCGCGTCAGCGTCATCAACATAGGTGATAGCACAATCAAGCGAATAGTTATCAAGGCCAATTTTGATTTCATCATTGCCAACAAATCGTACATCCACTGACAAGCCGGGATAAGCTTTACGAATACGTTGCAGAATAATCGGCAGAACAGGTGACATTGATGGCATCGCGCCAATCGATAATTTGCCATGCAGATTACCCTGCATTTCAGCAATTGAATTACTGAGAGCGTTGAAATTCGCAATAATTAAGCGACCCCACGAGGCCACTTTTTCACCTTCGGCGGTAATACCGTAAAGACGTTGTCCACGACCACGTTTAAACAGGGTTACCCCAAGTTCAAGTTCTAATTGTTTAATACCGTTCGAAAGGCTTGGTTGCGTCACGTTACAACGCGCAGCGGCACGGCCAAAATGATTCTCTTCGATAACGGCAACAAGATATTCCAGTTGTTTTAAAAACATTAGGCAACTCTCCAAAACTTTAACTTGTTTGATGCCATCTATTAAAAAGATGTTCTAACAAAAATGTTATCTATAATAAGCACCTTATACCTGTTTTTTTATAGATCAAAGCTAAAATTAAATGTTTTGTTTATAGTTAGTATGAATTTGATTATAGAGGTGGTGTTACTTTCCTATTTTTGTCTAAGTAAAAGCACGACTTGTCCTGTGTCTGGTGCTAGCGTTGGTCAGCTAAATAGAGTGCTGTTTTGCGCTTTAGGAGCTGTCAAACTGGTGGATTGCCCATGCCACTGATTGCAGATTTGTGGTGTTAGGTCTGGGGATGGTAAATGGAATTTGACGCGGCATTATTAGCGGCTTTTATAATGTATCTTGGGTGTGGTTTTTTGGCAGGCGCGCTTATTGGCTGCATAGGTATTGGCGGTGTCGTGCTGGTGCCGCTTCTGGTATATTTTGGTGATGTTGACATCAAGCTGGCAATTTCAGCGGCTATGTTTGCTTACATAGTATCGGGCCTTGTTGGCACGTTCATTTATGCTCAAAGTAAATCAATCCAATGGTCTATGGCATTGATATTATTCATTGGTGCCGCCCCTGGCGCTTTGCTGGGTAGTTGGCTTGTAGCGGTCATAGATGGTGATTTTTTGAAAGCCCTGATCGGGATTTTGGCGATCTTGTCAGGCGTGCAAACCCTACGCGGTGGCGTCAAGACGGATCATAGCGACACCCCATCAATAGGCGCTACACCTCTGATTGGTATTGGCGCGATCACAGGTATTCTGTCTTCACTGACAGGTACAGGCGGGCCATTGGTGCTGGTGCCATTGTTAATGTGGCTCCGGCTACCAATTCTGCTTGCGATCGGTTTGTCACAAGCCATACAGCTGCCGATAGCGACTTTTGCATCGGCGGCTAATCTCATGGCAGGTAACTTTAGCTGGGTCATTGCTATTAGTCTTGCGATGGGGATTTCAACCGGTAGCTTGATCGGCGCCAGGGTTGCGCATAGATTGCCAACAGCAACACTCAAGATAATTGTTGCTGTCGTCCTGGCATTTGTTGGTGGTTTTCTGTTCCTCGATGTGCTGAGCTAGGGCGTTCGAAAACCTCCTTATGATGCCCCTGTAGAACATAGCCGATGCCACATATCTAATAGGTGTCAGCCATTTATTTGACAGTTTTTCTTATGCCAACGCACAGAAAATTGTAACCTTAGGTCTTGGATAAATACAAACACCCTAACTAACGTGAAATTCATTTATGGGAATATTAGGAGAGAGAAATGTCAGATACACCGCCACGCAGGAAAGTGACCTATAAAACACTACTCAAGAAAATGGAAAAGGGTGAGCCGATTACACAGCTTGCTGCTTATGATTATCGGACAGCCGTTGTGGCGGATCGCTTGGGTATGGACATTCTTTGTGTTTCAGACACAGGTGGTATGATCCTGTTTGGTCACCAAAGCACTGTTTCAGTCAGCTTTGACGAAGTCATGATGATGTCACAGGCGATTGACCGAGGGTCACAATATGGACTGCGTATGGTCGATATGCCTTATTGGAGCTTCCATGTTTCAAAAGAGCAGGCTGTTGAAAATGCTGGCCGTTTCGTTCATGAAGCCAATGCCGAAGTCATGAAATGTGAAGGTAACCGCCATCACGTTCCCGCTATCGAAGCGATTGTGAATGCTGGTATTCCAGTTCAGGGTCATATCGGTATTACCCCGATGCGTATGCCACAGCTTGGTGGATTTATCGCACAGGGTAAAACTGCCGCCCGTGCCCAGGAGCTTGTTGACGATGCCAAGGCCATGTATGACGCTGGTTGTTTCTCAATCCTTTGCGAAGTGACAACATCTGAAGTTGCCGAATATCTTGCAGAGACTCTACCGGTTCCGGTTATCAGCCTTGGTGCAGGTAATTGTGCAGATGGTGTTCACATCATCTCGTCTGATCTATTCCACCTTTGGGAAGAGCATGTACCAAAGCATTCACGGATTTACACTGACCTGATCCCGATCATGGAAGATGTTATCACAAGATATATGAATGACGTTAAGACCAGAAATTATCCTGGTCCAGAAAACACCATTAATATGCCTGAAGATGAGTTGCGTAAATTCGCCAAGGCCATGAAATGGGAGCGTAAGCTCGAAGAGCTTGGCTAAACCATATGACTATCATATAGCAGGGGCCAATCAGACTATGCTTTGGCATTTTAATCTGACGCTTAACGGCTCCTGCTATATCTCATTTATTTTGAGTGATGCTTATATGTAACATCTGCCACAAAATGGCTTCGCATTTGCGATAACCTGTTGGCTTGATTGTATATATCAGAACCTATAAACCCCTATGGCCTGCCCATATTTGGCGCAAGCTGGCAACGTTGATTAGAAGTTGAGAGACCCTGATGACTTATAAAAGCGATATCGAAATTGCACGTGAAGCAAAGATGCAACCAATCCAAGAGATTGGTAATAAGCTCGGCATTCCTGAAAAGGATCTTTTGCCGTTTGGTCATGATAAAGCCAAAGTGTCGGCTGAATTTATTGCCTCTAAAAGAAGTGGCACTGATGGCAAGTTGATTTTGGTAACGGCGATTAACCCGACGCCAGCTGGTGAGGGTAAGACCACCACCACTGTTGGTCTTGGCGATGGCCTTAACGCCATTGGCAAAAAGGCGATGGTCTGTATCCGCGAAGCCTCGCTTGGCCCATGTTTTGGTATGAAGGGTGGTGCTGCTGGTGGTGGTTATGCTCAGGTCGTTCCGATGGAAGAAATGAACCTGCATTTCACGGGTGATTTTCATGCTATCACCTCGGCACATAATCTGTTGTCAGCGATGATTGACAATCACATCTATTGGGGTAATGAGCAGGACATCGATCAGCGTCGTGTGGCCTGGCGCCGTGTTGTTGACATGAATGACCGTGCGCTGCGTGACATTGTCACCAGCCTTGGTGGCGTATCAAACGGGTTCCCACGTCAGTCTGGCTTTGACATTACCGTTGCGTCAGAGGTTATGGCGATCCTATGTCTTGCGCTTGATATTAATGATTTGCAAAAGCGCCTTGGTGACATCATCGTGGCTTACCGTCGTGATCGTAGCCCTGTCTATTGCCGTGACATCAAAGCTGATGGTGCAATGACGGTGCTTTTGAGCCAGGCCATGCAACCTAATCTTGTGCAAACGCTCGAAAACAACCCAGCATTCGTTCATGGTGGACCATTTGCCAATATTGCGCATGGATGTAACTCGGTTGTTGCCACAACAACAGCGCTTAAGCTTGCTGACTATGTTGTAACGGAGGCTGGTTTTGGTGCTGATCTAGGTGCCGAGAAATTCATGAATATTAAATGCCGTAAGGCTGGTCTTGCACCAAGTGCGGTTGTTCTTGTTGCCACTGTGCGCGCCATGAAGATGAATGGTGGCATTGCCAAAGCTGATTTGGGGGCTGAAAATGTAGCTGCTGTTCAGGCTGGTTGCCCGAATCTTGGTCGCCATATCGAGAACCTGAAATCCTTTGGTGTTCCGGTTGTTGTCGCGGTGAACCATTTTGTTACCGATACAGATGCTGAAATTAAAGCCTTGCAGGACTATGTTGCCGAACAGGGTTCAGAAGCCATCGTTTCAAAGCATTGGGAGCATGGATCAAAGGGATCTGAGGCACTGGCTATCCGCGTGGCGGAAATCGCTGATGCTGATATGGCTAACTTTGCACCGATTTATCCGGATGAAATGCCGTTGCTGGAAAAGATTGAGACAATTGCCAAGCGCATTTACCGTGCTGATGAAGTGATTGCTGACCAGAAAATTGTTGCGCAGCTCAAGCAGTGGGAAGAGCAGGGCTATGGCCATCTTCCTGTATGTATGGCTAAGACACAATATAGCTTTAGCACAGATCCAAACCTGCGCGGCGCGCCGACTGGCCATAGCGTGCCTATACGTGAGGTGCGCTTGTCAGCTGGTGCGGGCTTCATTGTCGCTATCTGTGGCGAGATCATGACAATGCCTGGTTTGCCACGGGTACCGTCAGCCGAGTCGATCATGCTGAATGATCAAGGCCAAATTGAAGGTCTGTTCTAATACAGCCTCTGTTGTTCGTAAGATACTATTCATAATCGTAACAACTTTTACGCGATAATCATTTTCAAAGGGCGCTGCTCAGGCAGTGCCCTTTATTTTTGTGCGTATAACGGCAAGATCAACACATGGGGCTCAACACAAGGATATCCCGCGATTCGGGTTTAAAATAGGATATTCTGCCATAGACGCGCTTTGCGATTCGCAAAGTTTGTTCAATAGTCTTGACATTGCAACTTCCAGGTGATTCTCTGCATCTAGTTATCGGGTTGCCGATATTGTCTAACCCCAATGAAGGTTGCTTTTGTGAAGAGTATTTCGGGGACTGCCACATCGAAGAAGGGTGTAAAAACCGAAACGTCAACTTTGTTAGGTTGGTTCAAAGGGCGTTTTTCCTTAAAAACCGGGATTGGCAAGACTGTAGCGCCCAATATCTCTGAAGCTTTGCGCCAGCAACGCAAAAGTGACCGCACGGCAGCTTATCTTGAAAAGGCAGGCAATACCGAAAATGACGATATCTTCGGCGCGGTTATGGATGCGTTTAATGATGACTCAATCAAGCCATACGCGGTCATTGAACCTGACCCTATCGAAGTGCCAATTGAACCAAAACCTGTCCCAAGCGAATTTGTGCTGTTCAAGCGCAAGCCAGTTCGCTCAAAAGGGTAGCTAAAAAATACGGAAACTCGTGAAATAAAGCGAGTCTATCTGGCTTTTATAGTCATATTTTAATAATTCTTCATTAAGTGCCAAGCGAAGAATTTCTGTGGCGGCTTCGCGTTTTGGAACCGTATCAAGATCGTCTTCTTTGAATTCACCAAGATGCCCCAGAATAACTGACCGAAACGCAGGTTCCATATCGGTCATCTCGAGCAAGAAATTATCACCTTCGATATATTTGGCCAGTTTGGCGCAGGCAATTTCAACCGACACCATCTTATTGCTATTTTTCAAATTTGTCGTAAAGGCCAGTACGAAGGAAAAATATTGATACTCATCCGGCATCATATTTTCGGCTGATGCATTGTCAGTTGGTAAATTATCACTTGTTGCGTTATCGGCGTCTGCACCTTTCAAATCATCGCCAAGAAGTTCGGCACCCCTCAAAGCGGCGCTGACACTCATGCCGGATTGCTTACGTAATTCATAGGCCTTGCTGATATCAACAGCGGACGGAGATGAATCTGTGAATAAAATGTGGCTTCCAATGAACAACACGGCAATGATCATAGCAGGCCCGCCAATAAGCGCAGACATTAGCAAGCGCGCCTTGCGCTTTGCCTTTTGCTCGGCGGCTTTTATCTTTTCTTTTTCGGCCTCGTCTTCTTCATCATCGAGGTCGTCAAAATCGTCTGCATCATTCATGAACGTGTGATCCGGTACTCATCAAAATATGTTAATTATGGCTCGGTGCCGTGGTGACATCGGTCTTTGCTTATACACCATTACGGCAGAATTCAGCTTTTTCGTAGGGTAGGCAAAGAGGATACCGACTTCCCTTGCTACACATCAAAGATATTATCGCATAATTCATCGAACCATGGCCATGATTTAACAACCCGATCATTGCTGACCAGATAAATATGTCGGTCAAAAATAGGCGCATCTTCAAGCGTGAATAGCTGCCCATTATCACAATATGGTTTGGCTAGCTCAACAGGCAAATAAGCCGATCCACCATTTTCCAGTAAATAGTCGCAAGCCCACACAGATGAACCGATCGAAATGCGGGCTGTTCCGGCGTCACTATAGGCTAATGTATGCTGGCGGGCGAAATTTTCACCCCCATCAACATAAAGGTAATTGGAGTCAAACCGAATAGGACTGTCCTTGCGGGTTGAAAATAAAGCCAGCTTTGTAGTGGCTATTTGACGGCTGGTAAAACTTTCATGCCGCCGAGGTTGAAAGCTAAGCGCCATATCGATGATGCCAGTATCAAGCCATTCATTCATATCACGGGTTTGCCCTGGCCATGCTGCCAGAGCTGTTTGTGGCTGTGTGTTGCGAATACGATCAAATAGACGATGCCCCCAATAGGGCCAGATATCGGGAATACATCCAATATTGCAAATCTGATTAACTGACCCAGGCAAAGCTGTCTCGCTTCGTGCCTTTTGCCATAGGTCAAGCATGGCTTCGGCATAACGTTTGAATTTCAACCCTGCAAGCGTCATAACCGCACCTGATTTCTGGCGATATATTAAAGTCTGCCCAAGATCCTGTTCCAAAGCATTAAGACGTGTGGTGACAGTTGATTGAGTGACATGCAGGCGTTCAGACGCGCGGATAAGGCTGCCTGTATCGACGATTGCCACAAAGGTTTCAAGCGTAACAATGTTCATAATTGTCTCATCTATGATCAAATAATATATTCTAATAAATCAAACTTAATAATCGGAATAATTCGTTTAACAAATATTGCTTTTTTTGTCATTGTTTCATCACAAACGGATCGTTCCTGACAGATAGGTGGCTGGAAATGGCAAATATAGTTGATTATAAAATGCTGGTTGATGGGGCGTGGATTAGCTCGTCAGATAACAAAACCTTTGACAGCGTCAACCCAGCAACCGGCCAAGTATGGGCGCGTGTGCCAGAGGCAACGGCGGCAGATGTCGATATCGCCGTGCGGGCGGCAGACAGAGCGTTTCATGACGGGCCTTGGGCGACGATGAGCCCGACCGAACGTGGTCATTGTTTGCGCCGGCTTGCCGAGCTGCTGGCGGGTCACTCAGAACAGCTTGGTCATACTGAAGCTGTTGATACAGGCAAAATGCTCAAGGAAACGCGGTGGCAGGCAAAATATATTGCCGAATTCTTTCATTTCTATGCAGGCTGTGCTGATAAGATACATGGTGACACCTTGCCGATCGACAAGCCAGATCTGTTTGTCTTTACTGATCGTGAACCGCTGGGCGTTATCGCGGCTGTTGTGCCCTGGAATTCTCAACTTTTCCTGAGCGCCGTTAAGATTGGTCCGGCGCTGGCGGCTGGAAACACAGTCGTTATGAAAGCGTCCGAACACGCCTCGGCAGCGATGCTGGAATTCGGCAAGCTTATTAAACAGGCAGGTATTCCCGATGGGGTGGTTAATATTATAACTGGACATGGCGAACCGTGCGGCAAGGCGCTCACATCGCATCCGCTGGTGGCGCGTATATCCTTTACCGGCGGGCCTATTGCTGCGCGTCATGTATTGTATAATTCGGCAGAAAATTTTGCCGAAGTATCATTGGAACTTGGGGGTAAATCTCCAATCATCGTATTTGATGATGCCAATATTGAAAGTGCGGTAAATGGCGCTGTTGCGGGTATATTTGGCGCTGCAGGTCAAAGCTGTGTAGCTGGATCGCGGCTTTATCTGCATGAAGATATTGCCGATGAATTTCTTACACGAATGAAAACCGCTGCCGAAGGTATCCTGATTGGTGATCCTCTTGCCGAAGAAACGCAGATGGGGCCACTTTGTACGGTTGGCCAGCGTGATGTGATTGAGCGCGAAGTTGCCCATGCGGTGAGTGAAGGTGGCCATGTTTTATCTGGGGGAAAACGCCCAGATGGTCTTGAGGGCATCTATTTCGAGCCAACGATCATCGAATGTCCGCGTCAAGATCTGCGGATTGTTGATACCGAACTTTTTGGTCCAGTTGTCAGTGTTCTGCGGTTCCGCGATGAAGCAGAGGTTTTGGCGCTGGCTAATGATACTAAACATGGGCTGGCAGCTGGTATTTTTACGCGCGATAGTGCGCGTTCGATCCGCATGGCAAAAGCTGTGCGTGCAGGTATCGTTTGGGTTAATACCTATCGCGCGGTATCGCCAATCGCCGAATTCGGCGGTGTCAAAGGATCTGGATATGGCCGTGAAAGCGGGTTTCAGGCGGTCTATGATTATACCAGACCAAAAACAATCTGGATGAATACATCAGACGAACCGCTAGGTGCGGTTTTTGTGTCCCGTTGATGAAGAGGAACTGAATATGAAATTTCAACTTGCTGTGAATCTTGAGCGTCTTGATGATTCAATCGATATGGATGCGGTTCAACGCCACACGCTGGAAATGGTGCAGATAGCCGAACAGGGTGGTTTTGATCTTGTATGGTCTGCCGAACATCATGCGCTGGAGATGACAATAGCGCCCAACCCGTTCCAGATACTAACATGGTGGGCAGGGCATACGGATCGTATCCGCCTAGGCACAGCCGTGGCCACAGCCCCCTATTGGCATCCAATCAATCTGGCTGGCGAGGCGGCCTTTACCGATCTGATTTCGGGAGGGCGCCTTGAGTTTGGCATTGGATCTGGCGCCTATCAGCGTGAATTTGATCGCATGCGCCCCGGTTTGAAGCAGTCAGATTCATGGCAATATATGCATGAGATGTTGCCTGCCGTAAAAGCGCTCTGGCAAGGCGATTATGCTCATGATGGTGAATTTTGGTCATTTCCGACATCGACCTCGGTGCCAAAGCCAGTCCAGCATCCGCATCCGCCTATTTGGGTCGCCGCACGCGCGCCGATCACCTATGACTATGCGGTCAAGCATGGCTATAACATCATGTCCTGGCCGTTAACGCGTCCATTTTCCGAAGCCGAATTATATAAGGGACGACTTGATGAGGCGATGGCGGCCAATCCGGATGCGCACCGGCCAACATTTGCGATGATGCGTCATAGTGCGGTCTATGCCAAAGCCGAAGACTGGACTAAGCCAGTGCAAGCATTGCAACGAACGCTTGGGCAATTTGAAAATCTGTTCAAGAATCTGGGTGATGTGGTGAATGGTTTTCCAAAGCAGATCCCTCTTGATGAGCTGGAAAACCGTGATGAGTATAATGCCGATATGTTGCGTGAGAATCTGATGTTTGGCACGCCGGACGAGGTTATCAACAAGCTGAAGCGCTATGAAGCTTTGGGTGTTGATGCTTTTATTTACTATGCAAGTATGAATTTAGATATGGCGTCACAAAAGGAATCGCTCAAGCTGTTCTGCGACGAAGTCATGCCTGCCTTTTCGAAATCATGACAGCGTAAAGCGTCAATAAGGGGAAGCATATGCCTGTTTCGGGTAATGGAACGGTCTTTGACCTTTATGAGTCTGGTAACAGCGGGCCTGATAACAGGCCAGTTATTACCCTTGTGCATGGGTTGGGATTGACGCGGGCGACATGGGATGCCCATATCCCGCATCTAGCTGAACATTATCGCGTGCTTAACTATGATCTTTATGGGCATGGTGACACAGCGCCACCGCCACGACGTCCGGATTTGAGCCTTTTTGCCGAACAGCTTGCCGATCTGATGGATGAATTGGAGATAGCACAATCTGCCGTAGTTGGATTTTCACTTGGCGGCATGATTAATCGGCGGTTTGCGATGGATTATCCTGGCCGTGTTTGGGCTCTGGCTATTTTGAACTCACCACATGAACGTGGCGTCGAAGCCCAGAAACTTGTTGAAGAACGGGCGGCAAAGTCGGATGAAGGTGGTCCCGCTGCCACACTTGATGCCACTATCGAACGTTGGTTTACCGCTGATTTCATCCAGAATAATGACGATGTGATTTCCCGAATCCGTAGCTGGGTGCTTGCAAATGATCCCAAAGTCTATGCGCAATGCCGTCAGGTGCTGGCGCATGGTGTTCTGGAACTGATACGCCCCGCGGTATCAATCGACGTGCCATCACTGGTTATGACTTGTATGTATGATAGTGGCAGCACCCCGGCCATGTCGCATGCGATCGCCAGTGAAATTGAAAATGCAGATACAATCGCAAATACGATTATTGTGCCTGATCTTCAACATATGGGGTTGGTTGAACAGCCAATGCTGTTTGCGGCACCGGTTCGTAATTTTCTTGATAAGTATAATGTGAATAATTCTGGCTGAATGCCATTAGCTGTTGAAAGGTAAGTTTGTTATGAAAAAAATGTCTGGCGGTCAGGCCGCGGTTGAGTCACTTAAGGTCGAAAATGTGTCCCATGTTTTCGGTTTGATTGGCTCGGCCACAATGGAAATGTTTGACGCGCTTTATGATGCTGATGCGATCAATTTCATCGGCATTCATGATGAACGCACAGGCACGCATATGGCAGATGGTTTTGCCCGCGCATCGGGCAAGCCGGGCGTTGTGCTGGCGGGGCAGAATGGCCCTGGTGCTACCAATCTGGTAACTGGATTGGCGCAGGCGTCGGCAGCTTTCTCGCCGGTTGTTTCGATCGCAGGGGCGCTGTCTTCAGGGCATGTGTATCGTGATGCGTTTCAGGAGGTTGATCAACAGGCGCTATTTACGCCAGTGACCAAGAAAACCTGGACTGTGACCCAAACCGCGCGCGTGCCTGAAATGTTCCGCGAGGCATTTCGAGTGGCTATGGCACCGCGTCGGGGGCCGGTGCAAATCAATCTCCCGCGTGATATTTTGGCAGAAACGATTGATTTTCCAGCCTTTCAATCGCCAGATACCTATCGCGAACACAGCATGCCTGCCGCTCCAGAAAATGTGATTGAAAAAGCTGCCAAGATGTTGCGCAACGCCAAAGCACCTGTCATCGTCATTGGTGGTGGCATCAAAAATAGCGGTGGTCAGGCTGATGCTCTGGCTCTTGCCGAAGCCTTGAATACACCCATCATAATGGCACCAGGTCATGGTGATGCGATTCCCTTTGGTCATCCGCTAAATGCTGGTCAGATGGGGCCGCGGGGCAATCTAGTCGCATCACGTCTGGCACGCGAAGCCGATGTCATTCTGGCGCTGGGCACGCGGCTTGGCTTTAATTCGACCTTCTATTCCTATGATAATATAAATGCCGATGCGGCGATTATTCAGGTTGAGCTCGAAGCCACCGCCATTGGCCGTTATTTTCCGATTGCGCTTGGTATCTGGGCTGAGGTGCGCGAGACCGCAAAGCAACTAACCAAAGCGGTTGCAACCTTGCAGGGGCGCGCCGAAGTCGAAGCCTGGACCGCGCAGTTTAAAACGGATCGTGCCGCTTATCTGGCTTCGCGCGATGCTGATGCGGCTTCCGATGTTTTCCCGATCCAGCCATCCGGTTTATTCAAGGAATTGCGCGGTGTCTTGCCTCATGATGCGGCCATTACAATGGATGCAGGCACATTATGTCTGCAAGCGACCGATGCGCTGAATTACTGGCAACCGCCCAGCCTGTTCACGCCGCTTGATTTTGGGCTTGTTGGCTTTTCGCATGCTTGCGGTCTTGGCGTAAAGCTTGCCTGTCCTGATCGTCCCGTTGTCAGCATGATGGGTGATGGTGGTTTTGGAATGACAATTTCCGAGCTAAGTACGGCTGTTCAGCATGGCATCAACACCGTCACAATTGTTATGAATAATCAATGCTGGGGCGCGGAAAAAGCCTATCAGCGTGATTTCTTTGGCGAGCGATATATTGGTGCTGATGTGCATAGCCCGCCCTTTGACAAGGTTGCCGAGCTATATGGCGCGGCAGGTTTCAAGGCAGAACGGATAGGTGATGTTGGGGATGTGGTGAAAGCCGCTTTGGACGCCAATAAACCGGCGGTAGTGGAAATTGCGGTTGATCCCGAAGCCTTATTCAGCTTCCGCCGTGACAGTTTCAAACATCGGGGAGGGTGAGTTTATGACTAATAACGACATGTTATTTCCACATACAGCGGCGCATAAAGCCAAAGGGGACTGGAATCCTGTCTGGGATAAATTAGCCGAGCTGGATGCCGAATTTCTCGAAGCCTATCTGGCCTTTCGCAGTGTGCCGCATCGCGAAGGACCGCTACCCCAGAAATATAAAGAGCTGATTATGATTGCGATCAATGCGGCCACAACGCATCTATATGCTCCTGGTGTTCGCCGGCATATGCAGAACGCACTAAAGGCGGGGGCCACCCAAGAAGAAATCTTCGAAGCAATTCAGCTGACCACGGTGATGGGCATTCATGCTTGCAATCTGGCGGTGCCGATCCTGATCGAAGAAGTCGAAGCCATGAATAAGGCCAATAACGGCAGCTGATCAGTCAGCAGCCTGTTATGGCTATTTATCAAGCGGTGGAAAGCGGGTTTTGGCCGCGGCCACCGTCCAGTCCATATGATTGCGGACATATTCTTGGGCGGCATCGCGGGGTGGGTTGTAATCCCATGCTGTCAGGCCACCATGTTGCATAGCATTATAGACTGATTGCCGCTGTTTCTGCTTGGCAATGACATCTGTGCGGATAGCAGCGCTATTCCAGCGAGAGGCGACCTCGGCGGCAAAGTTATCTGCAATCGTCTGATATGCGGGGTCATCTGCAAGATTGGTCATTTCGGCAGGATCATTGGTGAGATTATATAGCTGTGCGGGATCGCCGTCGCAGTGGATATATTTATAGTCTCCACGACGGATCATGAATACAGGATGGCCCGTCATTTCGGCGCAATATTCACCTATCGCATCACCGTTATCTTCAACAGCGCCTGTTGCCATTGGCCAGAGTGAACGCCCATCAATTGGTTGCCCCAGTTCAGGCTTGTCATGGCCAGTCTGCGCGGCAATGTCGATCATGGTGGGCAGGATATCGACCAATGAACAAGGGCTAGCAACCGCCCCTTTGACCACATTAGGCCCAGCCATCAACAATGGCACCCGTCCCGAATGTTCAAAGAAGTTCATTTTGTACCATAGGCCACGTTCACCAAGCATATCACCATGATCAGCGGTAATGAAAATGATCGTATTATCAAGTTGACCGGTTTCATCGAGAGT
Source organism: Puniceispirillum sp. (SeqCode) (assembly GCF_965657105.1). NCBI lineage: Bacteria > Pseudomonadati > Pseudomonadota > Alphaproteobacteria > Puniceispirillales (SeqCode) > Puniceispirillaceae (SeqCode) > Puniceispirillum (SeqCode) > Puniceispirillum sp. (SeqCode). The sequence goes on along the minus strand of NZ_CBFHNB010000006.1, from coordinate 1,464 downwards.
GCGGACAATGTCGCCAACCTTGCTGTCAAAATAGGACGTGTTGGCATAATAGGCGTGTCGCGCGTTACGGATTTCATCCTCGGTTACGGCAACAGTACTGGCCTCAATTCCATCCATAAGACGTTGTGAAAACGCATCTTGTTGATCGCGTGTCAATGTATAGGCTGGCATATCTATATCTGCCTGATCATAAAGGTCCCACCATTCTGGTCGTGCAACATAGGGGTCATGAGGGTGAATGAAGCTGGCAACCATGCAGAAAGGCTGGGTTTTTTCACAGGCATATTCCATTAATTTGCGCTTTGCAAAAAAGCATACTTCTTCGTCATATTCGATCTGAAAGGTGGTTGCGGCAACGCCAGCTTCGCGCACTGAATCCATATTATGATACCATTTATCAATTCGTTCATCAGGCAGTTCCCAGTCGGGTGTCCACGCGAAGTCTGACGGATAGACATCTGTTGTGATCCGTTCTTCAAAGCCGTGGAGCTGATCGGGGCCAATAAAATGCATCTTCCCTGACAAGCATGTTCGATAGCCCATCGCCCGAAGATAATGTGCAAAAGTGGGGACGGATGACGGAAATTCGCTGGCATTGTCATAGGCGGCAATGCGGGTCACCAGCTGACCTGACATAAAGCTAAAACGAGAGGGCGCGCATAAAGGGGCATTACAATAGGCCGCATCAAAGCGCATGCCTCGTTCGGCTAACGCATCTATATGCGGCGTTTTCACAAGCGGATGCCCATAGGCACCAGTGAATTGGGGCGCGAGCTGGTCAGCCATGATCAGCATAATATTCGGTACAGCCGAAGCGTTATCTTGTGTCATTTTACCCTCGTGATGCCAATTTGCATGATGATTTTAAGCTGATCCATCTAATACTGGGACGCAAAAAACAGGTCAGGTCAAATATTTTTTTGTTATGCGGCTATCCAATCGTGATGCTGTGCTGAAGGCATGATATGCTAGCCTGCTGATCTGAGCCCAATTAGCCAATGACTGACAAAACTACGCAACAGGGGGGTATCATGTCTGAAATTAATGCCAGCAAGACGCGCTGTTTTGGTAATGGCGCTGGGCATGACGTTCTGGCGGCTTATCATGATAGTGAATGGGGCGTGCCTGTTCACGATGATCGTTTGCTGTTTGAAATGCTGACCCTTGAGGGGGCACAAGCCGGTTTGAATTGGGAAACTGTTCTGAAAAAGCGGGCTGGTTACAAAGCCGCGTTTCATGATTTCGACCTGCATAAAGTCATTGCCATGACCGATGCCGAGCTTGAGGCATTACGCGGCGATATAGGCATTATCCGCAACCGTCTGAAAATCTATTCAGTGCGCAAGAACGCTATCGTCATTGCCGAAATTCAAAAAGAATATGGCAGTTTTGCCAGCTATCTATGGCAGTTTGTTGATGGCAAGCAGATCAAAAACAGTTTTGCGTCGCTTGATGATATGCCCG
>NZ_CBFHNB010000005.1:0-48867 GCF_965657105.1 Puniceispirillum sp. (SeqCode) | reverse complement strand
TTCAGCCGCTTCATCGGCAAATGACTGTCCCATGATCGCTGACAGGCGTCGTTTTAATCCAGCAGCCCCCGGCAAACACGCATCAAGCTTAATCAAGCTTCGGCCATCATTACTAAGGTCAAAAGCAACTGTTGGCCATGCCATCGCCAAACGCTTGACCATGTCAACGCATTGGCCTTGTTCGGTTCGTTCCGTTTTGAGAAATTTCAGCCGCGCCGGCACAGCTTTGAAAAGCTGGTTGACCGCAATCATACTTCCCTGTTTCAAAGCCGCCGGTTCGGGTTCATGCACATGACCGGCATCTACTACGAGGCGCCAGGCATGATCCATATCGGCCATAATTGACGTAAGGGATAGACGCGATACAGCGCCAATTGACGGCAACGCTTCTCCCCGAAATCCAAGCGCTTTGATATGCACCAGATTATCATCTGGCAGTTTTGATGTCGCATGGCGCTGGACAGCAAGTTTGATATCGTCAAGCGACATTCCCGATCCATCATCTGTGACGATAATCTCATCAATGCCGCCGCGCTTAAGCGTAATGCTGACTTTACCAGCACCCGCATCGAGCGCATTTTCAACCAGCTCTTTGAGCGCACTTGCCGGCCGCTCGACAACTTCACCCGCAGCTATCTGATTAATAAGCCGATCTGGCAATTGCCTGATACGGGGCATCATCGTCAGCTACTTGATCAGAACAGGCTTGTCACTTAGCGGATCAATGCCCATCGTTTCGCCATCAGTTGGCAATTGGTTATTGCGCATGGTTTCGCGCAGGCGAGCATCTTCGGCCATTTTGTCAAGCACCGGCCCAATATCAGGCACGCCGCCGAACAAGGTCTGGACTGGCAACCGCTTTTCAAGCTGGATGCCATAGGTTTCTTCATCAATCTTGGTGCGAATATCAGGTATGATCGACGCAAAATCAAAAATAGCTTCATAGCCAGTCGTCTGTTGATCCGGCGCACCAAATATCGAAGCGGCTGCTTCGGTAGCACTCAAGCCCGCCAGATTATTTTCTTCCTGTTCAATAATATCTTTCGGGCGATCAGCAAATCCAGGAGGCAAAGACAAAGGCGGACGAACAACAACCTGAAATTCATCAGGGGTTGATTTTTCCGTGCCGATAGCACGGCGGACATCCGAACATCCAGCAACGCCCAATAACATCGCGGCAGCGATCGTAAATCCGAATAAGCGGCTCTCGCGACCTAACACAAAAGTCATGTCTCTTTGTTCTCCTGTTCAAAAAATAGGCTGACTATCCAGAGAAGCGCGCCTATCGAAATTGTAATATCTGCCACATTAAAAGCAGGCCAATGCCAACCAGCCACATGCAGATCTATAAAATCAACAACTTGCCCAAAACGCAACCTGTCAATTGCATTTCCTATCGCACCACCAACTATAGCACCGCCAGCATATCTCTGGATCCGCGTCAGGGATGTTGCTGACCACAAAAACCAGATAGACACCAGCAACGCAAGTGCTGCCAGACCAAAGCGCACAATCATGCCGCCATCAGCCAGCAATCCAAAGCTCATGCCGCTGTTCCATACTGGCACCATATTCAAAAATGGCAAAATAACAATCCGGACAGGCGGGAAAAAAATCCACTCAAGCATGAATTGCTTTGACCATTGATCAGCCACAATGATGACAAGGGCAATAGCCAAAATCGTCATTGCCTGGCGAGTCATAAGTCGTGCATGGATCAGTGTCAGCATTCTGACCTCGGCTTCGCTTTACACCATATTGGATTACGCATCAGGATGAAGACACCACATCGCTACAGCGACCACAGATACCCCCGTCTGTCATTACATCAGGTAAGATTTTCCAGCAACGCGCACATTTATCACCATCGGCCTTGGCAAAGACAACAGCCACATCGTCAATCCCTTCCATACGAAAAGCATCAGCCGGTGCTGGCGCATCAGTTACTTTGGCATCCGAGGTGATAAACAAGGCCGCACAATCCATATCGCCAAACATGGCTAGATTATCGGTGGATATATGAACAATTGGCGCCGCCTGAAGTGAAGAGCCTATTTCGCCATCATTTCGCGCTGCTTCAAGCGCGCTCATAACCACCTGACGTGTTTTGCGAATAGCTGACCAGCGGGTTGCAACATCAGCATTACGCCATTCGGCAGGCACTGGATCATAGCTACGCAGATGCACCGAATTTTCCGGATCACCAACCCGCGACTGCCAGGCTTCTTCAGCGGTGAAACATAGGGTAGGAGCCAGCCACGCCGTAAGTCGGTCAAAAATCTCGGCCATAACCGTACGACAGGCGCGCCGCGCGATTGAGTCTGGATCATCGCAATAGAGTCGGTCTTTCCGAATTTCGAAATAAAACGCCGATAAATCGCTGTTACATAATGTATGTAGCTCGGTAAAAATACCGTGAAAATCATAATTTTCAGTCATTTTGCGGATGTTACTATCGATCTCAGCAAGGCGGTTCAGAACCCAGCGTTCAAGATCTGGCATATCGGCATAATCAACATGTTCGGCATCGTCAAACCCGTCAATCGCCCCAAGAAGATAACGCAAGGTGTTACGGAACCGACGATAATTGTCAGTCATACGCTGGATGATTTCATTACCGATTCGCAGATCGTTATAATAATCAGAGCTAACCACCCAAAGGCGCAGAATATCAGCGCCATTCTGTTCTATGATTTTTTGCGGCGTTACAACATTACCAAGCGATTTTGACATTTTACGCCCTTGCTCATCAAGCACAAAGCCATGCGTCAGCACGCCTTTATAGGGTGCCTTGCCACGTGTACTGCATGATTGAAGCAAAGATGAATGGAACCAGCCACGATGCTGATCCGAGCCTTCAAGATATAAATCTGCCGGGCTTTCTAGATCGTCACGGTTTTCCAGCACAAAGGCATGTGTCGATCCAGAATCAAACCAGACATCCAGAATGTCAGTTACTTTTTCATAGTCTTCAACCGTATAATCTTGTCCCAGAAAACGCTCATCAGGCGAAGAAAACCAGCAATCTGCACCTTCAATGCGCATGGCCTCGACAATCCTGTCATGTACCTTTTGATCGCGCAAAGGTTCGCCCGTGGTTTTATTTACATAGATGGTCAGTGGCACACCCCATGCGCGCTGGCGGCTAAGGCACCAATCAGGACGTTGTGCGATCATAGCTGTTAACCGGTTCTGGCCAACTGGCGGATAGAATGCTGTCTTGGACAAAGCATCAAGCGCTGTGGCGCGTAACCCATGCGATTCCATCGACACAAACCATTGCGCCGTATTCCGATACACTAGTGGTGCCTTTGACCGCCATGAATGCGGATAGGAATGAGTCTGTTTGCCAATCGCAATGACACCACCTCGTTCGGCCATCATATCGGCAATTTTTTGGTTATCACGTAACACGTGCATACCTGCAAATAGCGGCAGATGCGGCATGATTTTACCATCTTCGGCAACCGTATCTGGCACCGGAATGCCATGCTCAAGATGTGCTAATTCATAATCTTCAACACCATGCCCAGGCGCCGTATGAACAAACCCCGTACCTTGCTCGGTTGTGACAAAATCACCAGCTAACATAGGTACGTCATGATCATAACCATCATCAGCAAGCGGATGGGCACAAATACTACCAGCAAGGCTGGCACCGTCAATTTCGGCTATAACGTCATGGGCTGTCACCCCAACTTCGGCAACAAAATTTTCCAGCAGATCTGCCGCAACGCAGACAAGATCATCCGTCTTGGCGATTGATCCCTCGGCCAGCTCGGTCAGTTTAATCACAAGATATCTGATATCATTTCCATAGGCGATGGCACGGTTACCCGGCATTGTCCATGGCGTCGTTGTCCAGATGATGATGCTGGCACCTTCGATAGCAGGCACTGATGCGGTTTTCACTGGAAACCGAGCGTGAATTGTAACCGAGGTATGATCCTCATATTCGATTTCGGCTTCGGCAAGCGCCGTCTTTTCAACTGGCGACCACATGACTGGCTTGGTGCCCCGATAGAGGCTGCCATCCATCAAGATTTTACCCAGCTCAGCCGCGATTGTTGCTTCTGATTCATAGGCCATCGTTGTATAGGGATCATCCCAGTCACCCAGCACACCTAGTCGCTGAAATTCTTCAGACTGAACGCCAAGCCAATGCGCAGCAAAGTCGCGACATTCCTGACGGAACTCGGCAACGGGCACTTCATCCTTATCTTTGCCTTTTTTGCGATATTGTTCTTCAATCTTCCATTCAATTGGCAGGCCGTGACAATCCCAACCCGGAACATAATTGGCATCCTTGCCAAGCATCGATTGCGAACGATTGACAACATCTTTCAAAATCTTGTTCAGCGCATGACCGATATGAAGCTGGCCATTTGCATATGGCGGGCCATCATGCAGAACGAATTTTTCAGCACCCTGACGAGCTGTGCGCAATTTATTATACAGATCTATTTTCTGCCAGCTTTCCAGAATAGCCGGTTCACGTTTAGGCAATCCAGCACGCATCGGAAATTCAGTACGTGGCAAAAATACTGTATCTTTATAATTTATCTTTTGCTCAGTCATTCGATATAGCTTTCACTTCGAGGCTTTGAATTTAGATAACCAGGCAATGCCCGGAAGACGTTAGGCGATCTTTTGGGTGGCAGGTAGCGTTTGCCGCGCATCGGCAGCGTCTTTGGCAATCTGTGCTTTCAGCTCTTCTAGGCCGGAGAATTTACGCTCGGCACGCAAAAAGGATTTCAACCGGACTGACAGCCGGCGTCCATAAAGGTCGCCATCATAGTCAAATAAATGCGTTTCACATAACACGTCACGTGTCTCGAAAGTAGGTCGAATGCCAATATTGGCAACACCATTTGCGATATATTGTCCGGCGGGCGATCCGTTATCTTCAAAAATCTGAACAGCATAAACGCCAAACGCCGGATGAAGAAGATTACCTAGCGGAATATTAGCCGTTGGGAAACCGATTGTGCGTCCTCGTTTATCGCCTGTCTGCACAATGCCCGAAATAGCCCAATCATGACCTAGCATAGCCGCCGCCTGATCAGGTGCACCAGCCTGTAAAGCAGCGCGTATCCGGCTTGACGAAATAACGATCGAATTATCATCGACAAGAAGTGGCACGGTGTTAGCTGTAATATGCGCCATACGGCCAATCTCATTGATCGTATCAATATCGCCGCCACGCCCACGACCAAAGGCAAAATCACTTCCAGCAAATAGCTGAACTACGCCCAAAGCTGGCAAAATATCGGTAACAAAAACATTGGCGTCCGTGCGGCGTAGCGCATCATCAAAAGTCACATGAATAATATGATCGACAGCAAGATGTCCCAGCAAACGATCCTTTTCATGACGGTCAGCCAGATGAAATGGCATATCGTCTTGACGGAAAAACTCACGCGGATGCGGATCAAAAGTAATCACAGCTGGCGTTAAATCATGCGCTACAGCGTGGCTACAGGCGGCCTGAATCACTTTCTGGTGGCCACGATGCACACCATCAAAATTGCCAATAGCGGCACTCAGGCGCATATCACGCAATGCCGGGTCGCCAACAGCCCAGTCGATAACATTTACAAAAGTGAGATCATCTTGTTTCATAGGGCGGCACTATATCGCTTAACGCACCGATATTTCAACGGTTTTAGCAAGTTTTTGCCCTGTCAGGCCAATCCAACCTATTATCCATATATTATCTTGATAATAACGAACGATATAGGATGGTAACGGGGTTTGCACAAGTATTATAATTCTGTAACCTGTTCTGCAAAAGTGGATATATTGTGTTTTTCATTATGAAACAGCGCATAACATGGCAGACATTTCAGATATGACAGATATTTCGATTGATACTATTAGCGCGTCTCTTGGTATTGCTTCTTTTCTAAACGAGCAGGCCATTTCAGTCGCTGTAGCCTATTCGGTTCAGCTAACAGCTGGTATTTTGACGCTGATTATTGGCATCTGGCTCTCAGGCAAAGCCGGGCGTATGACGCGTACATATCTATCGCGTTTTGACAAGCTCGATAAAACCATTGTGCCTTTGCTTGGAGCACTGGTTCGTTATACAGGTCTGACCCTCACATTGGTTGTGTCGCTGGGTAAATTTGGCGTTGAAACAACATCTATTATCGCGGTTCTTGGTGCGGCTGGCCTGGCGATTGGTCTTGCCTTGCAAGGTACTTTATCCAACGTTGCATCTGGTTTAATGCTGTTGTTTCTAAGGCCGTTCAAAACAGGCGACTGGATTGAAGTTGCTGGCGTATCGGGCACAGTTCGTGAAATTGGTTTGTTCACAACGGTTATCGACACTTTTGATAATGTTTATAACAGCGTTCCTAATTCAGCCATCTGGTCATCAAATATCATTAATCACGCCCGCTATGGCACACGACGTCTCGATCTTGATATCGGGATTAGCTATGAAAGCTCACTTGATGTAGCCGAAACCGCGATGATGGAACTAGCAGAGGATCCGCGGGTTTTGCAAGACCCGCCGCCGCGTTTCATAGTTGTATCCTATGGTGACAGCGCGATTATTGTGCGTCTGCGGGCTTACGCAACATATGATGATTTTTTTGAGCTGAACTGGGATTTACATCGGCGGCTAAAAGATGCGCTTGCTAAATATGATATCGAAATCCCGTTCCCGCAACGTGTTATAAGACATATGTATGATGACCGAGATATGAACCGTGACGAAGATTCCGCCTAATCAGGAAAAACCACATAAGATTACCAGAGAATCGCTGGCCGATGGCGCTATTGCACGCATGGCGGCCGAACGTGACGGCGACAAGACGATCGTTGTTAGTGATGACGATCTGATAAAGTCACGCCAGCAATTCATTCCCGATAATTATGATTGCAATGATATCTGGGTTTTCGGTTATGGCAGCCTTATCTTCAACCCGGTCATTGAACATTCTGAACGTCTTTTTGCCCGTGTCTATGGGCATCATCGCCGCTTTTGCTTATGGACGCAGATTGGCCGGGGATCACCCGATTTTCCCGGACTGGTTCTGGCACTAGATAGAGGCGGATCATGTCCGGGGGTGGCTTTCAAATTACCGTGCGACCTTGCCATTGCTGAGCTTGATCTATTGTGGAAGCGCGAAATGATTACGCTGGCTTATCGCCCAAGATGGTTAAAATTGCATACAGAAGATGGCATCAAACATGGCATCGGCTTTGTTGTCGATCCTGATCGTCCGGTTTTTGCCCCCCGCATGACATATGATGAAACTGCGCATGTTATTGCCAATGCCGAAGGCTTTCTTGGCCCATGCCGTGATTATCTGTTTAACACGCTTGATGGGCTTCGGGAGCTTGGTATATCAGACCCCACAATGGAAAAACTTGCGTCCAAAGTTGAACATAAGCTTGCTTCGTCGGATCATATTCGCTAGGAAAGCGATGTCGGGATTGTGCGGCTGTGGCGGAATGGTAGACGCGGCGGATTCAAAATCCGCTCCTGGTGACAGGGTGGGGGTTCAAGTCCCTTCAGCCGTACCACCTCGACAAAGGCAAATTTATGGTATCTGGGTCTATATTTTCATCATCAATGGCATGGGCAAAGGCGGCCTATGACCGTGGATTAAAAACCGCAGGCACCCCTTTTGCCACACGCTTTATGCTGGCATTTGCTGTTCTGGAATCAATCATCATCCCTATTCCCGTCGATCCGCTTTTGGTAGCGGTGGTGCTGGCCAAGCCAATGAAGTGGCTACGCATGGCCTTGGCATGTACATTGGCATCGGTGATCGGCGGTGCCGGTGGATGGGCATTAGGCGCTATTCTTGGTCTTGGGATACACGATATTCTGGCGATGTTCCCCGAAAAACTAGCTGCACCAACCGCTTTTGCTGCCGTCGAAGCGGGGTTTGCCAGCTGGGGTCTGATTCTTGTTTTTATTGGTGCTTTTTCTCCGCTTCCCTATAAAGTGATCGCTGTGAGTGCTGGCCTATTGGGATTCGGGCTTTTGCCTTTCCTACTTGTTTCACTTATCGGGCGTGGTTTACGCTTCGTCATTGTTGCGGCTATTGCCCGCCATCATGGTGATCCTAAGACTGTTATTGGCCTTCTCTCGCTTCTTATTGGACTGATTGTTGGTGGTATATGGCTAACGTATTAAAGACCGAAATAATGACGTTAAGCGCATGGATGACAATCAATCGTGGGCTTGGTTTTACCTGTGCCATAGCGACCTGTTTGCTGGCAGGTGCGTTTGCTTTTGAATATCTGGGTGGGTTGAGACCTTGTAACATGTGTATCTGGCAACGGTGGCCGCATGCTATCATCATTCTAGCGTCATTGATCGGTCTGCGCGGATTTGCGCCTAACGCTATGATGGGGCTTATTGCCATAACCGCCGTGGTTAGCGCTGGTTTGGGTGGCTTCCATGCTGGTGTTGAATGGCAGCTATGGCAAGGGCCAAGCGGATGCACGGCCGCTTTGGACAGTAATATGGCTGTGACCGATCTGCTTGATCAATTGCTTGCGACACCCATTGTCAGGTGCGACGAAGTAGCATGGTCATTTTTGGGTATTTCAATGGCAGGATGGAATGCAATCATTAGTTTGGATATGTTCTTGATCGCACTGCTCGCCATGCATGGGCGAGGCAAAATCAAAAATTAGAATTCAGGGATTTCATAAGCAATGGCAAAAACACATACAAACCGATCAGATATTGACCGTTATCTTCGGGTTGACCATGCCGGTGAGCGCGCGGCTCAGCAAATTTATAAAGGTCAGCTAGCGATCATGAAAAATCACGCGATGGGGCCCGAAATCCAGCATATGATGGAACAGGAAGTCGAACATCTTGAAGCCTTTGAAACGCTATTGAACGAACGGCATGTGCGGCCATCATTGCTTGACCCTTTGTGGGGCGCAGCTGGCTTTGCACTAGGCGTCGCAACCGCCGCTATGGGACCTAAAGCTGCCATGGCATGTACCATCGCTGTTGAGGAAGTTATCGGCGAGCATTATCAGAAGCAGGCCGAAAATCTGGGTGAAGATGAAGCAAACTTAAAAAAGATTGTCGAGAAGTTCCGCGATGACGAACTCGAGCATCGCGATATTGCCATCGATCATGACGGCGAGAATGCTAAACATTACGACATGCTACGTGCCGTTATTCAACGCGGATGCCGCACAGCCATCAAGGTCGCCGAAAAAATCTAGCTTTCATCCTGCTGCAATTCGCTATCCCAATATAGATAGTCACGCCATGACTCATGCAGATAGTTAGGCGGAAACCCGCGCCCATTTTCCTGTAACTGCCAGACATTCGGGGCTGTTGGCGCCGCTAACGGATACATATTGCATTGCTTGGGTAATTTATTTGCTTTGCGTAGATTGCACGGACTGCATGCAGCCACCACATTTGCCCATGTTGTCCGCCCGCCTTTTGAACGCGGAATCACATGATCAAATGTAAGCTCTGAAGCGGGCAAACCTGTTCCACAATATTGACAGCTAAACCGGTCACGCAGGAATACGTTAAAGCGGGTAAAAGCTGGATTGCGCATCTGCGGCACATACTCTTTTAAGGCAATTACCGAGGGTAAATTTATTTGCATGCTGGGCGAACTGATCTGCTGATCATATTCGGATACAATAGTCACACGCTCCAGACATACCGCTTTTACCGCATCCTGCCATGACCATAGGGAAAGTGGAAAATAATTCAAAGGTCGAAAATCCGCATTCAGAACCAAAGCTGGTGCGAAACTGCCTGCATTCATAATCTCATCCTCGATGTTACCAGTTATCAGATATCAAGACAGTAGTTATTAATTATGAAAACATGTCTACACGGATATGACAACCCCGTGACACTATATATAGAAGCTATAATCGCACAGATGTCTAGATATTGTGAGCTATGTCACAAACGCAACTAAGCAGGTAGATGCAAAGCCAGAAAATCTATCGCCGCTGTCAAAGCATCGGCATCAATTCCATGGCCAAGACCCTCACGGGGAATACACGTGACCTCCACCCCAACATCTCTCAAGATACCTGCTGACACATCCATCATTTCATACGGCACAACCAGATCCTGTGTGCCGTGAACAAGCTGAACTGGTGGCAAGCTTTGCCGATCATCTTCGGCCAAAGCCATAAGATCATCATATACCAGAAGCGCACCGGAAAAGCTGACTATAGCTGTCGGTTTGGCTTGCATGCGAAGTCCACAATGCAAGCTCATCATCCCGCCTTGTGAAAAACCAGTCAGCGCAATGGCGTTTGATTCAAGCTCCAACGCGCCTGCCGCCGCCGCGATGGCTGCCTCAATCACTGGTGCTGCGACAACTGGACCCGTGACTCTATCTTCAATGTCAAACCATTGGCGTCCCGCAGGGTTCATACTGCAAAGTTCAGGCGCATGCGGCACAAAGAAAGCCGCCCCCGGAAACCGTAGCGAAAATGGATAGGCAAGATCAGCAAGGTCATTGCCATCTGCACCCCAGCCATGAAGTATGACGATCAAGCTTGACGGTTTACCTCCACGCGCGGGATCGACAAAAGGCCCTGATAGCTCTCCAAAGCGGCGATCTGCCATGCTATACTCCTGTAATAGATTTATAGGTCTATATATATTAATGCCAAGAGCAAGCCAACAAGTACCCCCTACTCTAAGGATTGATGCATTATGATTACCCGATTTGCACCAAGCCCGACTGGCGCCCTCCATCTTGGCCATATATATGCAGCTAAGGTAGCCCATGATATAGCCAAAGCGCATTGTGGCCATTTTCATTTGCGGATTGACGATCTCGACACTACGCGATGCCGTCCTTGTTTCACCGATGCCATCTATAATGATCTTCGATGGGCTGGGCTTAACTGGCATGGCACAGTGTCATTTCAGTCTGAAAGACACACGCATTATGCCAAGGCCATATCCCAATTACGCGACATGGATCTATTATATCCCTGTTACCTGACGCGTCGTGAACTTGCCAGCATGACGCAGGCACCGCATGGCACACCGCATGGTGCACCTGACATAGCCAGCCCTATCGTGCCAATCAACACCGACAGACTGATCCCTGACAGCGAACAGAAACGCCGTGCTGCTGATGGCCAGCAGGCTGCCTGGCGATTACGCATGGATGCCGCTATAAAACATGCTAATGCGCATATTCAAACCCATTCCCAGCTAAACTGGCGGGAATATGCGCTTTCTGCCGATGCTGGCCTAAAGCAAGCGACGCCCGAGATATTTGGTGATGTCATAATTGCCCGTAAAGATTTAGGCAGTTCATACCACCTCGCCGTTGTCATCGATGATATGCTTGATAATGTTAGCTTGGTTACCCGCGGCGTTGACCTGCAATCGTCAACGCACTTGCACCGCCTTTTGCAAGCTCTGCTGGGCCTACCAACACCCAACTATCTGCACCACCCACTTGTCACCGATTCCTGCGATAAACGACTTGCCAAGCGTGATAAGGCACAGTCCATTGCAGCTTTACGAAACAGGGGTATGAGTGCCGACACAATGATGTCTATTTTACCAGCTCTGCCGGATTACGAATCTGTCGGTATTTAAGCGCATATCGACGTTGGTAAAAAATAATATCATGTAAAAATTTGCTTAAAATATAAGTAAATAGGACAAAAGATCATATTGATAATAAAAATAAGAGAAAATAGATGAAATTCCATTTGGCGGGGTTGACTAGCAAGCTTAACTCCACCATATCTGCCTTGCACAAACGATTGTTTGTGCATTTCCTCCCTAAACTTGGTCGTGGGCATGCTCACGGCCTTTTTTTTGCCCAAAATCTATAGATGTACCTGACTGTTTTGCCTAACCCATTTATGTTTCAACAGGGTAGCCGTCAGATCATCAATGACAGCCATTATAGTTAAATTTGGTATTACGCCTGTGTATTTTGATATCTATGGCTAACCAGCCATATAACTGAACACATAAGCAAGAAAACCGGCAAAGATGCGGCCAGAACCATCACGTCCCAGCCCAATTGACTATGAACCACACCAGCAATTAGCGAGGCTGAAGCAACAAGGATGGTCATTGTGAGGTCAGCAACACCCTGGACGCGCCCACGCTCTTCCGGGTCGGCAACCTGTGCCACCAAAGAACTGCCACCGATATATAAGAAATTCCAGCCTATACCCAGTAAAAACAAGGCTCCAAAATAATGCCAGAAATCATCTCCCATCAGAGCCAATATGATCACAGCAACATAGGCCAAAACACCAGATCCTAGAATACGGCTGACACCATAACGGGCAATGAGCTTGCCAGTAAAGAATGAGGGCGCAAACATCGCTACAACATGCCATTGAATAATCGACGCATTAGCCGATGTGCCAAGCTGGCTTACATTGACCACTTGTAGCGGCGTGGCTGTCATCAGATAGCTCATCAGGGCATAACCAAGTGCCGCACAGAACATGCCAATTAGAAAAATCGGCATTCGCAGAAAAACCCCGATCGGACGCCCTGCATGTGACCGTTGCTCAGGCTTGGGAATCTTAACACCAAAAATGAAAAGAAGAGCCACAAGCTGAACAAGCGAGGCGGTAAAGAAACAGCCTGCATATAGAGCTTCAGGCACCAAATCGACTGTATTACGGGCAATTTCAGGCCCTAAAAAAGCCGCAACCAGCCCCCCAGTCAGCACCCATGATATAGCCCGTGGTTTATCTGCAGGCGCCGCACTATCTGCGGCGGCATAACGATAGAACCCTGCACAGGCCAATGAAAACCCAAGTCCCATCGACGCCACGCAGAAGAATATATAGTGATGCAAAACAATAGCCACAGCTTGCGACAAGGTCGATAGAACCGCCACACAAACGCCCAAAACAAACAGCGGCCGGCGGCCATATCGTGACATCAGCAAAGAAACCGGCAATGTTGACAACATCGACATTACAAACATCAAAGACAATGGCAAAGTTGACAACCAAGCAACCGGCGCCAATATGCTGCCGACCAATGCTGTATTGATCATATTCACATTCATAGTTGTCATTGAAAGTGCCTGCGCACAGGTCAGTCTGAGCACATTCTTGCGATTATCCGTCACATTCACCATTGCACTAACGGCTCAGGCTTATCTAAGACAGTGGCAGTGGCAATGAAGTCAAACCAGAAAAGCTGTAAAAATAACACCACCTAGGACTTCAACTTCCGACCAAAAAGTTCAAGTCGGTGGTCAACTAGCTCATACCCCATTTCACGGGCAACTTGTTCTTTGAGCGCTTCTAATTCAGCATGGTAAAATTCGATTACATCACCTGTTTCCACATCAACAAGATGTTCATGATGCTCGCCTGATTCTTCATAGCGCGCGCGGCCATCGCCAAATTCAATACGGTCAATGACACCAGCTTCTTCAAGTAATTTGACGGTTCTATAAACGGTAGCAATCGAAATCGTGTCGTCTTCTTGTACAGCACGACGATAGAGTTGATCGACATCGGGATGATCTTCGGACTCTTCAATAACGCCAACAATAATTTGGCGTTGGCTTGTCACCCGTATTCCCTTCGCCAGGCATTTTTGCATCAATGTAGTTGACATATGCGTCTCATTTTCTTGCAGGTTATCGACACTATAGGCGTTTACAACACCGTTATCCACCCCAATTAAATTGGCTATAATGTATTATCCTCAGGCGTATCCTCATCATCAGATGCGCCATTTGCTTCATAAGCACGCCGATCTTGCTGAAATCTTACTGCGGCCATTGGCAAGCTGATAATATAGATAAGTGCCAATCCGAGATAGGTGATCCAAGGTTGTGTTACAATGCCAGCACCTAATAATCCAACTACAGCCAGAATTGGCAAGACGCTACCAACAGGGAGCTTTACACGTTTACCGGCGAATGTCGGCAGCGCGGTAACAGCACCTACACCAATGAGGATCAGCCAGCCAGATACATAGACCGCGTCACGAACCCAAGGCAGATTTAATTCGAGATCAAGACAAATCGGAACCAAAACAAGGAAAGCCGCCGCCGGCGCAGGAATGCCTGTGAAATAATTTTTTGCATAGAACGGCGGGTTAGGTAATTCCGAGTCAAAGCGCGCCAACCTTAACGCAATCGAAATCGCATAAAACAAGGTCGCGCCCCATGCCAGATTGCCGTAATCCTGTAACGCCCATAAATATAGCGATAATGCAGGCACCACACCAAACACAACTAGGTCTGACAGGCTATCAAGAGCTGCACCAAACGCGCTGGATGTCTGAAATTTACGCGCCGCGCGTCCATCGAGAGCATCAAAAACAGCAGCCAAGGCGATCAGCACAATAACGCCAGCCCAACGGCCATCCAAAGCAAAACGAAGGGCTGTTAACCCCGATACAAAACCACCAATAGTGAGCATATTCGGAAGCAGCCAATAGATTGATACTGACCGAAAGCGCCGCTTGTGCGGGCCTTTGTTGGCAGCACTCACCTAACTGTCCCCGCATCAGGCTCATTATAATGTCCAGCCAGATCAGCAATAACGGTTTCACCAGCTATGGTGCGCTGACCTGCCAAAACAGTCACTGGCGTTGTGGATGGAAGCCACACATCAACACGGCTTCCAAAACGAATGATTCCATATTGCTGACCGACATTCAGGTGATCGCCCACGGCGGCTTCCAGAATGATCCGGCGTGCCACCAGTCCGGCAATTTGCACAACACCAATCTGTTGTCCGCTTTCGGTTTCCATAACCATATTCTGGCGTTCATTCTGTTCGGATGCCTTATCAAGGCTAGCATTCAAAAACGCCCCTTCATGATAGGCTGTTTCAATAACCTTACCCGCTACCGGCGCGCGATTCACATGCACATCAAATACATTCATAAAAATTGAAACACGCCGCCACTCACCCGCTGGAAGCGCCAAGTCAGCTGGCACATTTTCAATACCTGTAGATAGAACGCGCCCATCAGCCGGAGATATGACCAAATTATCCGTAATCGGAGTCACACGGCGCGGATTTCGGAAAAAATAGACGCACCACAGTGAAAGCAGACATCCCGGCAAAATAAATAACGTCCAGAAATAAGTGATAATGCCACTTGCCAGCACAAACAGAAAAATAAAAGGCCAGCCAGCCGGATGAATCGGAACCAGCAGTGCCTCTTTCGTGCTTTTTATAATATTCATATCTTTCGTGCACTCTTTAAGCGTCAAAGGACAAACGTCCAGTTAAAATAGGATATTAGCATAGACAAATGTCATGCGACAGTCACCCGCCAATCAATGGCTATGGCGATATTGGCTAACAAGCTTGCTCATCCATAATTTCGTCAGATTGCTTTCATACGTCTAGTCGTCAGGTGACGTCAACGATGTTTGCGCGGCCTTGGCATCTTCCGGTGTAATCAAACCACGTGCCAATAGATCATCGAGTTTGCTATTCAGTGCACCTCGACTTAACAAGCGAGGCGCCTCAAGCCCATCAACACGTATTTTGATCGCCGTGTTTTCACCATCATTTGATGCCTTATGCGCTGTATCATTCAAATATATATGCGCATCGCCATTCAGAGTTTTTCCATGGTGAACAGTTTGATGGCCGTTTAACATACTGCCACCCGTCGTATAGATAGGAGGTGACGATTCGATTACTTTTCCATTTGCGTTATCGATTGGGGCATTTGAAACAGGCTCAATATCACCTGTAGATAATTCGTCAGCCATTGAGGCACTGTCTTTATATTTTCGTTCACTGGTTTCAGATGGTTGGAGATCAAACCCTGTTATGTCTTCATCTGTTTCATTACCTATCGATATGACATTTTCTTTAGGCGAGAACACTGATTCTTTTGACGCAGACTCTGATGGCGTGATTTCAATAATTGGTTGCACTGTCTCTGCTGTGGCTATTACTGTCGACAAAGACGGTGATTGCGGTGGTGCTTTGATGGCAGATGGGCGCACATTTAACAATGCAAGCTGATTATTGCGGCCACTTTGGGTTACAATTTGGGGGTTTGCGCATGTCATACGTGCAATAAATTCGTTCACCAATATGGTTTGCCACTGACAAGCCTCTATTTCCCAAGGGCGCAAATGCCAGGGAAATTCATCCAGCAATGGAAATTTGTCACCAAGCCAACTAACCGAATGTGACATATGTCTGCTTTTATCAGACTTTACCTTGCTGGCACGCATCCTGAGGCGACGATTCAAAACTTGCGAAACATGCACAATTTCATGCGCGATCACTTCAAGTGCGTCTTTGACGCCAGCCGCAGTTGAGACCGACATTTCAAAGGCTGATGGCAACGTTGTGCCAAAGAAACCTAGCCTTTCCGACAACATATCCCGCGTCAATGGCACACGGATAGGGCGGTTAGCAACGTCAATGAGCAAGGTGATCGCTTTCTGCTGCTTGGGTGAAAGCAAACGGTCAGCAAAATATTGCGCAGCGGCGCTAATCAACTCTTCTTCACCGGCTGGCAAATTTATTGCAATAATTTCTATATTTTTTGGCTTTGCCATCACTTAGTAAACCTATTCTTAAACACTTCTAGATTAACACAGCATAATCAGGAATACAGTTACTTGCTCAATAACCGCTTGTATATGGGTTTACCTTCACTTTAAAGTGATTACAGGAAAGCACTTTATGTAAGCCTAGCTTTTGTAATCACTAATGAATTTTGCGAATGAGTGCCCGAAAGGGTTTTTAAACAAGGCTTGTCCAATAAACACAGACATCACATAAAAGTCTTAACAGTATCTTAAAAATGGAAACTTTGTTAACAATATAACGACTATATTAACCAGAAGGGTGCCACATGGACAACAACATGTTTGAAAAGGGTCTAGCGCAACGCAAAGCAACGCTGGGCGCCGAATATGTCGAGAATGTAATGGCCAATGCTGACGATTTCATGAAACCGTTTCAAGAAGCCATGACGGCATGGTGCTGGGGCTTTGGTTGGGGTGATGATGCCATCGACGCCAAAACACGATCCATGATGAATCTTGCTATGATTGGCGCTCTAGGGAAAATGCATGAATGGGAACTTCATTGCCGCGGGGCTATGCGCAATGGCGTATCGAAAGACGAAATTCGGGCTATTATTCATGTCATTGGAATTTATTGTGGCGTTCCACAAGCTCTTGAATGTTTCCGCGCTGCCAATAAAGCCATCGCCGACTATGAAAAATAGTCGAAAAATCTGTAATAATTTTGTAAATAATCCTTTGAAATGTGGATAAAAACGTAAGAAACATAATAAAAATACCGTATATCCTATCAAGCGCATATAAATTATGGACTAATGCGTTAATATAAGAGAGTTTATTACTGACTATGAAATTATACCTGTCAAAAAGGAACCATGTTAAAACATTGATTGACGTGGAAAGATTGTGTAAGAAAGTGTCAGGTAAAGGAGCATAAACTTATGCAACAGATTAAGAGCCTTTTAGTTGCCTGTGTGTTCGCTGTTGGCGCGCATAGCGCTATGGCTGGCGGTTTGCCCGAGACAAAATCGACTGACTCAGCCAGTGCAGGCTCAGGCAATACGCAAGCAGCCACTAGCTCGGCCACCAATACAGCCGCAAGTGAAACTGCAACTTCCGCGTCAGCAAGTTCCAGTAGCACATCTGGGTCTAGCGCCACGACTGCAGAAACAGACGGCGCTAGCACAACCTCGCAAACTGCCGAAACATCGGCTAACGATGAGACTGAAAACGGTGCCGTGTTTGTAGCAATCGAAGACGATCCCCTGATTGTCGATGCGTCTGCCATTATGGATGATGATGGCATGGGCAACGTTCAGGTTCAGTGGCAAGTTTCCAAAGATGGTGAGGTATGGATGAATTTGACAGGTGAGGTTCACCAGTCATTCACGCCACGAGAGATCCATGTTGGCAAACGTTTGCGGGTGCAAATTTCGTATGTTGACGGTCAGGGAAATCTGGAAACGCTTATCAGCCCGCCTTCAACCAAAGTTCAGAATGTAAATGACAAACCTACCGGTTCGCCGCAACTGGCTGGCAATGCTCGTGAAGAAGATGCACTCGTTGTTGATACCAGCCTGATTTCTGATGAAGACGGTGTCGGGACATATGCCATTATCTGGCAGCGCTCAAGCACAAAGACCGAGTGGCAGGCTTTTCCTGAGTCTGTAGGTGAAGTGCTTCAGCTTACACAGTCACATGTTGGCTATTCTTATCGCGCAGTCGTATCCTATGTTGATAGCCATGGTACGCGCGAATTATTGATCACCAACCCATCTGAAACGGTTGTTAATGTCGATGATCCGGTCGAAGGTGAAGTCTTGTTGGCTGGTGAAGCGTCTGAAGGTGCGGTTCTAACCGCTAACACAGCCCGTGTATCCGATGAAGACGGTATTGCCAGTATTACAGTTGGATGGGAATCGTCAAAAGATGGCCGCAATTGGCGAGCGATTGAAACAGGTGGTACCAGCCAGTTGCGCTTATCGCAAGCCCTTGTCGACAAGCAGATTCGCGCCCGCGTAAGTGTTGTTGACACATTCGGTATTGAAACGGTTATTTTCAGTCAAGCAACCAATACGGTTAAAAACGTGAATAATAAGCCAGCCGGAACGATCTTTGTTAAAAGGGTTGGCGGTTAACATCTGCTAAATATAAGATTTCAAACAACAAGCTGTCCATATGATCATATGGGCAGTTTTTTGTGCCAGCCTGTAACTATGCTGATATCGGAGTCTTACTATTATGGTGTTTCATAAAAATATGCCTCAAATATCGAATTTGTGATTTTTTGCTTTGACTATTTTTTTAATACGTACACACTAGATACAGTATGAAGCATGTTAATTTACATCTAGGTGTTGATTACAAGCGTCTAAAACGCCTTTGGGCTTCTGCTATCGTCACAACATCACTCATGACTGCTATCGCCAATGGAGCTTTGCCATGCGACTGACTGACCGCGATCCTCGGACAGAATGTGCCATCATTCCCTTTCAACGTCCTCATCGGGACACTGACAGCGTCACTACCAGCAATATTGCTGCCGTCATTGCGGTAACGGTTTTGCATAATTGCGATATGTCACCTGAAGAAAAATTAATACACATTATTGAGGCCAGCGGTGAAGCTGAAATACTGGATACTGTTGATGGTATGGAAGCCTTTTCCGAATGTGATGAAGCCTTTAATGGTGCTGTAAATGACAATGAGCGGATAAGCATCGTCTAGGTCTGCGCTTCAGATTACCATATAGGCCAATCTAGCCCACATAACCTATAAATAATGGGTCATCATCAATACCCATAAAGGTATCCCAATTGCCGCCACCAGCGTTTGTACGGTGATAATTTCTGCCATCAAAGGCGCATCGCCGCCAAGTTCCTGCGCGAGGGTGAATGATGACGTTGCCGTAGGGGCTACGGCCAAAACGACCAACACCAGCAATACATCTTTATCCAGCCCAAGAGCCATACCAACAAGCATCATCACCACTGGTAAAACCAGCAGTTTAGCAAGCACTGCCAGAACCAGCGCCGCAGAATGCGCACGCAAAGCCGAGATGCGTATTGAGGCACCAACACATAATAACAGCATCGGCAAAGCTGCGCTGCCGAGAATATCCGCTGCGCCAAAAATAAAACTGGGAACCGGTATTGATAAGACATTAACAATACCGCCAAGAATAATTGCGCCCATGAGGGGATTGCGAGCTAATTCAGCTGTTATAGCCCGGCCAAGATTCGCATCCTGATCGCCATCTCGAAGCAGAAAAATAATAATCACGGCAAAAATATTGGATATAGGCACCAGTACCGCTACCGCGATAGCCCCAATTTCAAGCGCGGCAACACCAAAAGCGCCCTGAACAAAGGCCAGCATTAAAAATCCATTATGGCGTAAACCAGCCTGCACCAGCGAAGATGTTGCAGGGCCATTCGCGCCGATTAATCGGCCAGCAAGAAAGCCGTAAACAACCATAACAGACGCAGCAATAAGCAACGTCAGACTAAAAGGCAGAATAAAGGCGGCTGACAGGCTCGCCGTTGAGGTCAGATTGAACAGCAATCCTGGAAATAGTATCCAGTAGCAAATTTTGGATAAGCCATCCCAAAAAGAAACGGGCACGAATGCCCGCATCTTGATTAAATGTCCTACCACAACCAAAAGCAGTACCGATAGGATTGTCGAAATCATGGCGCTCATTAAATTATGCCCGCCAAAAAGGGAAACTAGGCATTATCACCTGAGTCATTGCCAAGCTTTTTAATGATTTTCCAGGCAAATGGCATAAGGCCAGCCGCAATAACAGCTTTCAGCGCATCGCCATACAGAAACGGTATCACACCATGAATGACAGCTTTTTCAAAACCGATCATCATGCTTAGCCAGGCAACGCCAAAGACATAGATCACAGCCGTACCGATCAACATTGCAACTGCTGTTGAAATAATGCTTCTACCCATGCCACGTTCGGCTAGAAAACCAATCGTGACAGCCGCCATCAGAAAGCCAGCCAGATAACCACCGGTTGGCCCAAACATATATAGTGCTCCGGCGGCGCCATTGGCGAATACCGGCAAGCCCATTGCGCCTTCAAAAAGATATAAAGCCACCGTGCTACCAGCCATCCGAGGACCATAGGTCATGCCAATCAATAGGATAGCCAGCGTTTGTCCTGTCACCGGAACTGGATACATGGGAACGGCAATTTGTGCGGCCAAGGCAATGAATAAGCTACCAGCAATGACCATCACGAACTTGGCAAAACCTGTCCGCTTGGCATCATCTGCAAACCGGTCACCTAAAAGGGTTGTGGCCAATGTCTCAAAACGTGCGGTCTGTAGTTGCTGTGGCACAGTCATATTCATCTCCTTAACGGCGTTGATCTGGGGCTAGTATAGAGTCAATCAATTAGAAAACAAGCCACTGACGCACCGACTTGCACTCTCTTACAATCTCATTTAACCGTTGCATATGGAAACTAAGTTGGGCACATCAATGCAACAAGCTTCATAGCTCACCAGAATTTCTTGTTCATTATCACATAAAAGACGACTTAATTTTAGGGATTACAGCAATGCTCGAAACATTATTTGGCTTGAAAGCCGCCGAAACAACAGTTCGCACCGAAGTTCTGGCTGGCCTAAGCACCTTTTTAACAATGTCTTTCATCATTGCCGTCAATCCAATGTTTCTTGCCGATGCAGGCATTCCTTTTGAAGCTGGCTTCGTCGCGACGATTATCGCTACAACGGTTGGCACGGCTATAATGGCATTCTGGGCAAAATGGCCTGTCGCGGTGGCACCAGGCATGGGTTTGAATGCTTATTTTGCTTATGGGCTGGTGCTAGGTCAGCAATTCTCTTGGCAGCAGGCTCTCACTGCCGTGTTTGTTGCATCGTTGTTATTTTTTCTATTTTCGCTTAGCAAAGCCCGAAGCTGGCTTATTGGCGCCATTCCAACATCAATGCAGGTTGGTATCACCGCCGGTATCGGTCTGTTTCTGGCCATGATTGGGCTTCAAAGCATGGGGCTAGTTGCAGCTGATCCTGATACAATCGTGCGGCTTGGCGCGGTAAACGCCCCTGAACTTCTGTTAGCGCTTGCTGGACTGATTTTGATGGCTGGTTTGCAAGCCCGGGGGATTTCTGGCTCAATTCTGATCAGCATTATGGTGCTGAGTGTCATTGGCTGGGTTAGTGGTCTTGCCGAATTCGGCGGCATTGTATCGACATCAGTGCCAACAGCTAGCGCCGCTTTCCAGCTTGATTTTTCGGTTTTAGCGTCATTCGGATTTCTGTCCGTTGTCTTTGTCCTGTTCTTTCTGGACTTTTTTGATACTACTGGCACCTTGACTGCTATCGCTGACCTGAGCGGAAAACGCAAGCCTGACGGTTCCATTGATAATCTGGATCGCGCCGTGCTTGCCGATACGGGGGCAAGTATTGTGGGTAGCCTTGTGGGTACATCAAGCATGACCACCTACATGGAAAGTGCAACAGGCATAAAGGCTGGTGGACGTACGGGTCTTACGGCATTGGTTGTCGCCATCCTGTTTCTTTTCTGCTTGTTATTACAGCCGCTATTCGCCTCAATTCCGGGTTTTGCAACCGCACCGGCGCTAGTGTTTGTCGCGGCGGCCTTTCTGCAACCATTGCGCAATATTGACTGGGATGACGCCGTTGTTGGCATTCCGGTATTACTGACCACATTGATCATGCCTTTGACATTTTCGATAGCAGCGGGCATTGCCATCGGGTTTTTGGCTTATATCGCCATCCATGTGATTGCTGGGCGGACTCAGAATCTAAATGCTGGCATTATCACTATTGGTCTGTTCGGAGCATTGTGGCTGGTCGCTAATTAGCTTTTGGTTAGCTGACCAAGAATGCTTTCAAGGCAATCAAATGGCGCAATCACCGCATAGCCATCTCCGGCACCGGCGGTGATTGTAATATCTTCATCCATAACACGGTTTGAAATACCAATCGCTTGGCCAAATTCCATATGCAATCCATCAAGTGGCCAAGCCAGACCGCTTGAGGCGATAAAGCTTTGCTTGGCTAGCGGTATGACCGAAACGCGTTTGCCAACAGGCAGACGCAAGGCAATATCCCCCCTGACCCGCAGAATAACATCATCTGCACCTACCAAAAGCAGATCTGATTGATTTGATGTTGCTGCTAATGCATTCATGACGCCAAGCGAATGGTCAAAACGACTACCGATAAACCCAATGCCCACAATCAGGGGGGCAACAATCAAATTCAGACATTTTTCAAAATCTGTATCGTCTTGCCCAGATAGCTTTATCTGACGAATGTCTGCTGGCAAAGATGCTAAATCATTGACCGAATCCATATCACCAATAATTGACAACGGCTTACGGCCAGCCTCCAAGGCCGCATGAACGCCACTATCGGCTGCAATAGTTGGCCATTCGGATAACACAGCAGAAAAACCAACAGGATCAGGAACACCACCCACCAGCACAACCGGACTGTCAAACGTCAAAATTGTATGTGTTTCTGTCATTTTGCCTCCCTTTAACTCTTATATACTAAGCAATATCTGCCACTTGTTATAAACAACTATATTCCCTAGCCCTAGCCATAGATGAATAATGACGCATATTCACTAATTAGCTCTTGTGTTTAAAGTTAGCCTATACTAACTTTCAGTGATGAAACAAAATCAGACACAGGCTAAAATAGTAGTGCCGCATGATGTAGCACCGGGCAAACCGTATGTGCTTTCGCTTGCGTTACAGACATTACTGATCTGCGTTCCTGTTTTCATGGCCGCAATCGCTCTGTCCGTCTGGACGACTGAATTAGCGGATATTATATTCGCATCAATCGCCGACGCCTATCTACAGGTCAGCACTTTTGTGGCGGCTACATTTCTGATCTTTTACAGTATTGAAAAAACCCTTAAAATTGACGCCACAGAATTGCTTCGTCGTGATACCGTATGGCAAGTTCCAGCTGCTGCCGGACTTGGGGCTTTGCCAGGCTGTGGCGGCGCCATTATCGTAATCACGCAATATGTCAGTGGACGATTGAGTTTTGGAAGTGTTGTTGCTGTATTGACAGCAACCATGGGAGATGCAGCCTTTCTGCTGATCGCACAAGAACCGCTAACTGGCCTTGCCATTATGAGTATGGGGTTTGTTGTTGGTACTATCAGCGGCTGGATTGTAAATCATATTCATGGCACTGACTTTATGCGCCAAAAGGGATCTGTCGGAGAGTTTGACGAACCACATCATCATGACGCCAGCAGTAACTGGCTTGACCGCATGTGGTATCTAATTTTGATTCCAGGTGTCGTTCTGGCTGGTTTGGTCGCTTTTCAAGTCGATGTTGATGCAATGTTTGCCTCGTCATTTCATGAAAAGCCCGCCACCTTGATTGGCGTTGTGGGTGGCACGCTGGCACTAGCCATGCGTTTAGCGCCTTATTTTGGCATGGCAGGTGACGTTGGCTTTTCAAAAAGTGGTGGGATGTTGCGCCGGACAGTCGCCGACACAAATTTTGTCACTGTCTGGGTGAT
Organism: Puniceispirillum sp. (SeqCode); assembly: GCF_965657105.1. Classification (NCBI taxonomy): domain Bacteria; kingdom Pseudomonadati; phylum Pseudomonadota; class Alphaproteobacteria; order Puniceispirillales (SeqCode); family Puniceispirillaceae (SeqCode); genus Puniceispirillum (SeqCode); species Puniceispirillum sp. (SeqCode). The sequence goes on along the minus strand of NZ_CBFHNB010000005.1, from coordinate 24,817 downwards.
CGCGGCCTATCTGTTATTTGAATTGACGATCTATTTTACCGGCGTTGATCTGCAAGCGTTATTTGATGGCTGGGCATTATTTACACCTTTGGTGGCTATAATCATCGGGTTCCTGCCCGGATGTGGCCCCCAGGTTCTGGTTACAACAATGTATCTGGCAGGATATGTGCCACTATCAGCACAAATTGGAAATGCCATCAGCAATGATGGTGATGCACTATTTCCGGCGATTGCGATTGCCCCGCGTGTGGCAGTGGTCGCAACACTTTATTCTGCCGTCCCTGCCCTTATCATTTCCTATGGCTGGTTCTTCATAATGGAATAGGCTGCCCCAAAGGGACAGCCTCTAACATGCAAACCCTATTTTTCACGGAATGCCGTTTTCAGTGATTTCTGAATCGGCGTCATGATGTAATTCATCACCGTCCGCTTATCACCAAGGATATCAACCGTAAGCGGCATACCAGCTGTAATTTCCGGACGGATTGGCGATTTGGTCAGTTCGATTTTCGGGATTTCGATCATCGTTTCATAGAACGGCATCTGATTTTCCGGCTGGGTCGTATTATTAGCCACACGTTGTACCACCCCCATCAACACGCCATAGCGCGATGGATCATAGGCTGCTAGTGAGATACGGGCAATTTGCCCAGGCTGGACAGCCGCCACATTCTGTGGTGGCACCTGTGCCCTGACAAGATAGCCTGACTCGGATGGCACAATATCGACCAGCACCGTTCCAGCCTGTACAACCGCGCCTATTGTTTTAACGTGAACAGCCGATACAGTCCCCGATAAGGGAGCCCGAATATCTGCATGGCGCACTTTGCCTTCAAGGGCATCTTGACGCGCTTTATACTGCATGGTCTTGATTTGTGTTTCAGCCAATTTGCCTGCCGCATCCGCTTTGAAGTTTGAAATGATTGATTCCATTTCGCGTTTCTTGCCAGCCAGATCAGACCGCCGTGCATTTGCGCTTAATGTTGACAGTTCAATCGTGCCTATTGCCTGCTGATACTTGGTGCGGGACGCAAGCAATATTGCCTGTGGCTCGTGTCCGGCTTTAACCAGTGGTTCCAGCAGTGCCAATTCCTCGGCATATAGCTCAGCTTGCTTTGTGGCTATTCGGGCTTCGGCTTCCTTTTCAAGGATCGTGCGTTCGAGCGTCTCTACGGCGTTGGCAAGCACATCCAGACGGCTTCGCATTGCATTCTTACGACTGTGAAAATGTTGTAATTCCTGCGCCACCACATCTGGTGATGAGAGGATAAGTTCTTCTGGAAAGACTAGGCTATCAGCCCCTGAAATTTCTGCATTCAACCGTATTTCAGTTGCATAGGCAGCTTGATAATTGATCTCGTTATCATGAAAATTAGCCAGAACATCTTCATCTTCGAGCCGAAATAGCACATCGCCTTTTTCTACCTTGGCACCTAATTGGACATTGATTTTGACAAGCGATCCCGGCAACCGGCTTTGAACATGCTGCACATCAGAAGGCGTGACAATTATCCCTTCAGCCCGCACCTGTTCATTAACTTCGGCATAGATCGCCCAGACCACGGCAATTGTGGTGAATATGGCAATCAATACATACAGGAACTGACCTTTGACACGGCCACGCTCTGGATCACTCATATCGGGTGCAGAATGATCAACCGGCGCGCCGCCCATAGTCAATGGCATAGGCCCATACCATTTTTCATAGAGTCCCGAAAATGGCAGGAACAGTATTTTCAAAATCTTTGATAAAAATTTGAAAACGATCTTAAACGGCCAGACAATAATCTGGAAAACAGTGGAAAAAATACGCATATCTATGCCCCTTTGTTACTTGCTGCTAAAACGTCATCTTTCGGACCAAAGGCAGCAATACGTCCTTTTTCCAATGCCAGCACTGTATCAGCAAGCTGCAACATGGCACCGCGATGCGTCACAAAAATTGTGGTTATGCCTTGGGTGGCTGCATCCAGATGCTCAACCATCTGCTGTTCGGCAGTGCTATCAAGTGGCGCGGTTGGTTCATCCATCAGCAGAATATTGGGCTTGCCGATCAACGCTCTGGCAATGGCCACTGACTGCCGCATCCCAACCGATAATTCCCGACCCCGTTCAGACATCGGAAAATCAAACCCGCCTGGCAACATGCCTATAAAAGCTTCAGCCCCCGAAAGACGCGCCGCCTCGATCAGATCTTCATCGCTGGCACTTGGATTACCCATCAAGATATTGTCGCGGATTGAACCTGAGAACAATATAGGGTTCTGTAAAACCACACCAATATTGCGCCGCACATCATCTGGTCTGATCTGCCGGATATCCGCATTATCGATGAGCACAGCCCCCCGATCAGGTGGATTTAAGCCACATAGAAGCCGCAACAAAGTCGTTTTTCCGGATCCAATGCGCCCAACGATTGCCATCCTTTGACCAGCTTTTATATCAAAGCTGATATCGGTAAGCACAGGCTCAGGCTGATCTTCATAGGTGAAGCTTACATTCTTGAAATTGATATCACCCTTGATAACTTGTCGTTCGACTTGGGCAGCGGCCGCCTCTTCCTCAGATTGCGTGCCTAAAATTTCGTCAAGGCTTTTATAGGCGGCAAAGGCCGAGTTCATTTTACCAAGCAAGCCTGTTATTTGACCCAAAGGCGCCATCGTCCGCCCCGACAGAATGACACAAGCAATAAGCTGTCCCATTGTTAAACTTCCATCGGCAATCAGGAACACCCCATAGACCACGATTCCAATCTGGCTCACCTGCTGTCCAAACTGGGCAAATTGTGCGGCAAGTTGACTGGTGATTATGGTCTTGGTTGATGACTTGCTTTGATGCAAAACCGAATTTAGCCAGCGATTACGAAGCATCGAAATGCCCTGTGTCGTTTTCACTGTTTCCAGTGCCGAAATCATTTCAACCATAACAGCTTGTTTGGACTTGCCTTGTGACTGGCTTAGCTCGGTCATCCGCCGGATAATTGGTTGCAATAAAAAGGCAAACAGAAGCACCAATGGGACAATGACCGCTGGCACCGCTGCGACCGGGCCACCAATGAGATACAACACGACCAGAAACAAAAAGATAAAGGGCAAGTCTGCAAAAACAGTAAAGCTTGCTGACCCAATCACATCTTTCAGAATGTCAAAATTACGCACAGTTCCGGCCAGTGACCCTGTCGCAGTTCGTGACAGATTGGCATCATGGCGTGAAATCCGGTCAAATAGAGCTGTCGAAACCTTTTTATCGACGCGCGCACTGGCGGTATCGACAAAAACCCCGCGCAGGATTTTCATGGCCAGATCAAAAAAGATAACAACCACAATAATAGCGGTTAGCCACCACATGGAATCAATCGCATTATTTGGTACCACACGATCATAGATCGTCATGATGTAAAGTGATGAAGCTAGTGCAAAAACATTGATCAACACCGACCCGAAAATGACCTGCACATATACCGATTTACACGATAATACTGGGCCAAAGAACCAATGGTCGTTACCGACCGCCATAGGCTTTAACATCCGTTTTCTCCAAGATTAATAAGTAATACATTGTCAAGTTTTTCGGCAATGAACAGAGCGCTGGATCGCACCCCTTCCTGTTCCATTCGTGCCTGTATCAAGGTTGTTTTGACCTGATTTATTTCGACCATCACACCCGCCACTTCCAATGGCGATGTCACAGTGCGTCCTTGGCGTGCTTGCAAAGAATTAAGGCGCGCTTCAAGCTCAGCAAGCCTTTCGGTCTGCTCGCCAATTTCCTTTCTTAACTCTTCAAATCGCAATAGATTGCGGCTGGTTTCATTGCCATGCCCCCGGTTTAATTTATCAAGACTTGCCTTGATCTCACTTTGTCGCCAGGTCGCTTCGCGCAGACGCGCCCGCGCCGCACCGCCATCATAAAGCGGCATTTTAAATTCTAATTTTCCAACCAGCTCATACTCATCTTCATAATCGCGCAGGTCGAATACGGTCGCATCCAGCACCCCATCTATGCGCATATATTTTGATGTTTTAATCTGACGTTGTTCAAAATCGACAGCTTCAATCTGCAACCGCAAGGCATGTGCCTTTTCGGTTTGCGTTGCCTCAACAGTCGCCAGCGCCAATGGGCGGCGTTCCATATAAGTGGTAAATAGATGCTTGGCATCACCAGGTGATAGGCCAAGATCAATATCGAGTGATTCGATCACCTGCTCGCGTTGGGATTGCAGGCGGCTAGCGGCGATTTCCAGATCAAGCCCGATCAGCTTGGCCGCGCGCAAATCAGATACACGTCCAACGCCGGACTCAACGCGTGCTTGCACTGACGCTATCTGTTCGGCAACCTGTGCTTCCGCCCGTTTATGTTCAGCCAGCAATTCATCATACATCGCCAACCTGATTGATGTGGTCAGAAGTTGAAAGCTTCGCTCGGACAAGGTGCCCTTGGCATCGATCTGGCTGACTTTATGCTGCAGCTTCTTAGCTTCGATATCGCTTTTGCTAGACCCCCAATCGATCAGATTATAACGCACCGATACGGTGGCATCATAAACACCTTCTTTCTCAAGGCGTTTGAACTGACGATGTTTTGCCCCCGCAGCACGATCCTTTTCGCTGCGTTCGTGAACCGTTTTATAACTATTAATAGTTTGGTTTCCAACTTTGATGGTAGTGGGTACCCGTCTTCCCTCATCTTGCCTGATCCGGTCAAAAAGCTGCTGGCTACCCGAGACTGTCAAATTGACCTGTGGCCGCCGCAATGCCCGGCCAAGACCCAGCCGGTGGATCGCCTGACAGACACGTGCATTGGCTTCGGATACTTCGGGGTGGTTAAATAATGCCAGCCGGACAGCTTCACTCAATACACCGGTGGCATGTGACGTTGACGCATTATCTGTCTGCGCCTGTGCAGATGCGCCATGCACCAAACAGGATAGCGCCGCTATAATGGCTGTATGTTTGGCATAGGCATATAATGGCTGTTTCAGATATTCGTTTAAAAAAGAATAATGTGAAAATCTAAGTGTTCTATCTCGTACCTTATATTTTTGCATCTGCAGTCCCCGATACTGACGTGAGTGATCAAAGTGTCTGGGATGAGAATAAGAGACGGATGCCTAATTTTTCGTAAATGCAAACTAAATAATTTATGATTTATGCTAAAAAAATCTTTTTATTTAATTGATTTTATTAATTTTATATTAATTGCTAATAAATTTAATTGTTTCTTAACGCAAAGCTGTGTGCGTATATGCTGACAAAGCGAAATCAAAAACCAGATTTTACGAATCAGCCGCGAATCAAAGATGTCACAACTGGCCAAACGCTGGCTTTAAAAACGCTAACAGTCAGTGTAGCATGATGATAATTTAAAGCTGGGACATCGACGGCACTAGCCAATAAGGATTCATCTATGAGCAACAAATTGATGCCAGGCTTTGGCAATGATTTTGAGAGTGAAGCGTTGCCTGATGCACTGCCTCAAGGCCGTAATTCACCGCAACAATGTCCCTATGGGCTTTATGCCGAACAGATTAGTGGATCACCCTTTACGGCACCACGCGCAACCAACGAGCGTTCATGGTTATATAGAATCCGTCCTTCGGTTCGCCATTCGGGACGATTTACGAAAACTGACTACGCGCTTTGGAAAACAGCCCCTACCGGTGAGAGACATGATTTGCCGTTGGGACAATATCGATGGAACCCGATAGATATTCCGGATGCGGATACAGATTTTGTCGCTGGCATGCGCACAATAACCAGCACGGGTGACTGCACCCAGCATATGGGCATGGCGACACATATATATGTATGTAACCGCGATATGGATAAATCCGTATTTCTGAATGCCGATGCCGAGATGCTATTTGTGCCACAGTTAGGTGGTTTAATTTTACATACCGAACTAGGGCAAATGACGATTGAGCCAGGGCATATTGCTGTTCTGCCGCGTGGTATGATGGTCAAAGTCCAGCTTGCTGATGATGCGGCGCGGGGCTATGTTTGCGAAAATTATGGGGCAAAATTCACCTTGCCTGATCGCGGCCCTATCGGGGCGAACTGTCTTGCCAATCCACGCGATTTCAAAACCCCCATTGCTGCCTATGAAGATAGTGATGAACCACATGAGCTTATTGTGAAATGGTGCGGTGGCTTTCACACGACATCACTCGATCATAGCCCGCTTGATGTGGTCGCATGGCATGGCAATTACGTGCCTTATTGCTATGATCTTGCCACTTTCTCACCTGTCGGTGCTATCAGCTTTGATCACCCCGATCCATCTATATTTACCGTTTTGACAGCACCATCGGAAACCGCTGGCACTGCTAATATAGATTTTGTGATTTTCCCTGAGCGCTGGTCAGTTGCCGAAAATACGTTTCGTCCGCCTTGGTATCATCGCAACATCATGTCTGAATTTATGGGGCTTATTAAAGGAAAGTATGACGCCAAGGAAGAAGGCTTTCTCCCCGGCGGTATCAGCCTACATAATATGATGCTGCCACATGGTCCAGATATGGACGCCTTTGAAAAAGCATCGACGAGCGAACTCAAACCCGTCAAGATGACCGATACAATGGCCTTTATGTTTGAAAGCCGATTACCCCAGCATGTAACATGTTTTGCTGCCGAAACATCGATGTTACAGACTGACTATATCGATTGCTGGCAGGGGCTAGAAAAAAAATTTACCGGCAAAAAGTAACAGTAACCAAGATAAGAGATAGATAATGAAACTTGCCAGTCTGAATGACGGCACCCGTGATGGAAGCCTGATTGTCGTGTCGCGTGATTTGACTCGCTATTGCCATGCCAGCGAGATTGCCCCAACAATGCAGGCGGCACTTGACGAATGGGATAGATGCGCACCTTTGTTAGCAACGCTTTTTAATGCGGTCCAAACCGGATCAGCGACCTGTCAGGCTTTTAACCCTAACGACGCCCATTCTCCTTTGCCGCGCGCCTATCAATGGGCGGATGGGTCAGCCTATGTCAATCATGTCCAGCTTGTGCGTAAAGCACGTGGTGCCGAAGTGCCTGAAAGCTTCTGGACCGACCCCTTGATGTATCAGGGCGGCTCGGATGATTTCACCCCACCACGCGCGCCCATTGTCATTCCTGATGAAGCCTGGGGCATAGATATGGAAGCCGAGGTTGCAATTGTTACCGATGATGTGCCCATGGGCGTATCAGTTGCCGATGCCAGCGCGCATATAAAGCTTATCATGCTAGTCAATGATGTGTCGTTGCGTCATCTTATCAAAGGTGAACTGGCCAAGGGCTTTGGGTTCTTCCAATCCAAACCAGCAACCACATTTTCACCTGTGGCCGTGACGCCTGACGAACTTGGCACGGCCTGGGCCGATAGCAAGCTAAACCGGATCATGGAAGTTGACCTGAACGACGCCCCGCTAGGCCGTGCAGATGCGGGAACCGATATGACCTTTTCCTTTGCTGAATTAATTGCCCATGCAGCCAAATCACGTAATTTGCGCGCAGGTGCTATTATCGGATCAGGAACAATTTCAAATCGTGATGAAGATGGGGGCCCTGGCCGGCCAGTTGCCGATGGTGGGCGCGGCTATTCCTGCCTTGCCGAAATCCGCATGGTTGAAACGATCAGAGATGGCGCTCCAACCACGTCATTCATGCATTTTGGTGACAAGGTAGGTATTGAGATGCATGATGATGATGGCGCCAGCATCTTTGGCCGGATCGAACAGATAGTAGAGGCACATAATGGCTAAGGCATTTGCATCACAAGGCGATATGGCCGAAAAGAATATCAGCTTTACCGAAATTGGACGTGACCTATGGGCGTTTACGGCCGAAGGTGATCCGAATACTGGCGTTATCATCGGTGATGACAGCGTCATGATTATCGATGCACAGGCAACCCCGCGTCTTGCCAATAAAGTTGTCGAAAAAATTCGTGGCGTGACTGACAAGCCGATTAAGCATGTGGTGCTGTCGCATTATCATGCCGTTCGCGTGCTAGGCGCATCGGCTTATGACGCCTCGGAAATCATCGCCTCGGATACATGTCGTGCGATGATACATGAACGTGGTCAGGAAGATTGGGATAGTGAGTTTGGCCGCTTTCCCCGACTATTTGAAGGACATGAGTCAATTCCTGGCCTGACTTGGCCTAGCCAGACCTTTGCCAAAAAAATGACCGTTCATCTTGGCAAACGGCAAATTGATCTGATGCATCTTGGCCGCGCCCATACAGCTGGAGATATTGTTGCCTTTGTGCCAGACGAACAGGTGATGTTCACCGGCGATATCGTTGAATATCATTCCGCTTGCTATTGCGGTGATGGTCATTTCAATGATTGGGGCAATACATTGGATAAGATTGCCGGTTTTGCCCCAAGTGCCATTGCGCCAGGACGCGGTGACGCGCTGGTTGGTGACAATATGGTCACAGCGGCGATTGAAAACACCCGCGACTTTGTGATGAGTACCTATCGGCCAGCGGCCATGGTGGCGGCCAGAGATGGCACATTGAAAGATGCGTGGGACGCTGTGCGTGACGTCTGCGACCCTAAATTCGCTGATTATGCAATTTACGAACATTGCCTGCCATTTAATGTGGCGCGTGCCTTTGACGAGGCAAAAGGCATTGATACACCGCGTATCTGGACTGCCGAACGTGATCTGGATATGTGGAACGCATTACAAGGCTGATACATATCAGTAGAATATGAGTTTGTTATGGCACGTTATGCCTATGAATCATTTCCATACCACACCCCGCCTGAATTATCAGGCGAAGCGGCATCTGATGCGCCTGTTTTAATCGTTGGTGCGGGCCCGATTGGACTGGCGGCGGCGGTTGATCTTGCGACTAGGGGAATCGCCAGCATCGTTCTTGACGACAATAATGTTGTCTCGGTTGGCAGTCGAGCCATTTGCTGGGCCAAACGTTCGCTGGAAATCTTTGATCGGCTTGGCGTGGCTGATCGCATGCTGGCCAAAGGCGTAACATGGAAATTGGGACGCGTTTACCGCGGTGATGCCGAAATTTACAGCTTTGATCTATTGCCCGAAGACGGTCACAAATTTCCGGCATTTATCAATCTACAGCAATATTATGTCGAACAGTTTCTGGTCGAACGCTGCGCCGATTTCCCTGAACTGATCGATTTACGCTTCAAGAATAAAGTCGTTTTAGTCACCCAGGATGATGATCATGTCACCGCATCGATTCAAACGCCTGATGGTAACTATGATATTTGTGGTGCCTATCTTCTAGCTTGTGACGGGGCGAACAGCCGTCTGCGCAAACAATTCGGCCTTGATTTTGACGGTCGGCATTTTGACGAACGCTTTCTGATAGCCGATGTCGAAATGGAGGCTGACTTCCCATCCGAACGGTGGTTCTGGTTTACCCCCACCTTTCATAAAGGACAGTCAGCTTTGCTTCATAAACAGCCGGATAATATCTACCGGATTGATTTACAGCTTGGCCCCGATGCGGATCCAGATGAAGAAAAGAAACCCGAAAATGTCATTCCACGCATCGAAAAGATCGTTGGTGGCCGCCCCTTCAAGCTTGATTGGGTCAGCATCTATGATTTCAACTGCAGACGGATTGACCGGTTTATCCATGACCGCGTCATTTTTGTAGGTGACTCAGCACATGTCGTATCCCCTTTTGGGGCGCGAGGTGGTAATGGCGGCATCCATGATATCGATAATCTGGGCTGGAAGCTGGCCGCCGTTATCACCGGACAGGCAGACTCAAAATTACTAGATAGCTATAATGAAGAACGGGTTTTTGGCGCTGATGAAAATATCCGTAATTCCAGTTGGACATCACGTTTCATGTCCCCTGATAGCAATGTCGAAATGGCCTTTCGCAATGCTGTTCTGGGATTAAGTGTAAACGCGCCTTTTGCCCGCCGGCTTGTCAATGCGGGACGCTTGTCACTGCCATGTCATCTTGGCCAAAGCAGCCTGACTGGCCATGATATGAACGATTTTGACGTCCATATGACGTTAGGCGCCCCCTGTATGGATGCACCGCTTACCAATAAAGATGGTGAGCGCGTCTGGTTGATGAACCTGCTTGGAAACGGATTTACACTTTTGGTGATTGGCATGCCTTTATGCGATGTGCCGGACAATCTTGATTGTATTCACATTGCCGTGGATGGTGATTACATCGATAGTGATGGGGTTGTCAGCACACGATATGGTAAGGGGATATATCTGATACGACCAGATCAGCATGTTACCGCACGCTGGCTCCCAGACAAAGCGAGCATCGCCGATATGTCCGCCGCATTGGCACGCGCTTATGCACACAACATCATAGAGGCATAGGGGGCATAGGAGAGGCGCATGACAATCAAAACAGATTTTAACCTAGGTGCCGACAGCGATGCGCTCTATAACGAGTTACTTGACGCTCATGCCGGCTTATCTGCAGACAAAAGCAACCAGCTAAATGCCGCGCTTATTCTGGTGATGATGAATCATATTGGCGATGCCGCTATCATCCGCGACGCCATCCGCACAGCGCGCATATCTATTGATAACTAGCTTCTGGCGCAACGGATAATATTCTTCATGTTTGACATCATCCTGTTCACGCCGCAGATACCACCCAATACAGGAAATATCATCCGGCTATGCGCAAATACGGGGGCGCGCCTGCATCTAGTCAAGCCGCTTGGCTTTTCGCTTGATGAAAAATCATGTCGCCGGGCGGGTCTTGATTATCATGACATGGCACAGGTGCAGCAACATGACAGTTTGGACTCATGCCTTGACCTGCTGGGTATTTCGATTGGCGCAGCGCGGCTATTTGCCGTCACCAAATTCGGCACGCAGATTGTGCATGACACCGCCTTAGCTATGGGGGATGTTTTCCTGTTTGGTGCAGAAACAACTGGCTTACCTGACCATATCCACGCGGCACTTGGCGAGAGTCAGAAATTATCTCTACCAATGCTGCCTGGCAATCGTAGCCTGAATCTTAGCAATGCTGTGTCTGTTACCCTGTATGAAGCATGGCGTCAAAACGGCTTTCAAACACCCCAGCAGAAGATATCTCATGACAGTTCAAACTAGCACAATGCAACCTCTGGATATCGACGTACCAGCCCCCGGCCACATGGTTGCACTTGCTGATGATCTATATTGGTTTCGTTTCAGCCTGCCCTTCCGCCTGAACCACATCAATCTTTATGCGCTTGATACCGCCGACGGCTGGATATTGATCGATTGCGGCATAAAGGCCGATAGTAACGCCGTACAATGGCCACCTATGCTTGATGGGCCGCTTGCAGGCAAGCCGGTTGCTGGCATTCTGGTGACACATCATCACGCTGATCATGTTGGTTATGCGGGGCAATTATCCAGCCTGACAGGTGCGCCAATTATGACAGGTGCTATCGAGCATGAGATGATGCGCTGGGCATTGGATATGACCAATGCCGATTATGAAAAACTTGCTGTCGAGATTTATTCTGAATTTGGTCTGCCCGAAGCTGTCATTGACCGCACCAAAAAATCTGGCAATTTTTATCGTTCCCTCGTGGGAGAACTGCCAGATGTCACCATTCTCAAAGCTGGACACGAGATCAAAACCGTCGCTGGTAGCTGGCAGCTGCGCTTTGATGGCGGGCATTCACCAGGCCATATAAGCCTGAGCGATCATGCGCGTAAATTATATCTTGGAATCGATTTCCTGTTACCGCGAATCTCACCAAATGTGTCGGCGTCTTTCCGCAATATCAATGCAGATGTGCTGGCACATTATTTTACCTATCTGCATGATATGTGCGCATTGGATAATGACTGGCTGGTAATTTCAGGCCATGACTGGCCTTATTATGGTGGCGGCATTCGCGCCGCCGCCTTGATTGCGCACCATCAACAAAGACTGGAGCAATTAATCGACGCTGCCAGAATCTCGCCCCTATCGACCAAAATGGCCAGTGACCATCTATTTCCATTTGAATTGACCGACCATGAAGTGTTTTTTGCTAGTTGCGAAGCACGGGCGCATCTCAATCACCTGTTCCATAGTGGTAAAATGGATTATGCGATTGGCGAAGACAATATCGGTTATTTTGCTCTGGCTTAGGGTTATGCATGTAAGCTGGCTCTCCGATTGATTGACTTGGCCTAGCGAACAGGGCAAAAAGAGGTCTGTGCTTTACCTAAAGGTGACTCTATGAGCGGCGATTATAAATTCGATACTTTGAGCTTGCATGCCGGACATGTACCCGATGAAACACATGGGTCACGTGCTGTGCCGATTCATCAGACTACATCCTATGTTTTCAAAGATAGTGATCATGCAGCCGCGCTATATAATATGGAAATTGGCGGCCATCTCTATAGTCGCATTTCCAACCCGACTGTTGCTGTTCTTGAACAACGTGTTGCCGCCCTTGACGGGGCTGTTGCTGCCACCGCGACGGCTTCTGGCATGGCGGCGCTTTCAACAGCTTTGCTGACCATTTGTTCGCAAGGCGATCACATTGTGTCATCATCACGCATGTATGGTGCAAATATCAATCTGATGGAAAACACGCTACCGCGTTTTGGCATCACCACCAGCTTTGTTGATCCCTGCGACCCCGACGCCATAAAAGCCGCTATTCAGGAAAATACCAAACTGATTTTTGGCGAGGTCATAGGCAATCCGGGTCTCGATATCATGGATGTCGAAAAAGTCGCCAAGGTTGCCGATGAAGCCGGTATTCCGCTAATCCTTGACTGTACTTTCAATACGCCTTGGCTTTTAAAACCAATTGATCTTGGTGCCAGTATCATCATTCACTCATTGACAAAATGGATGGGCGGTCACGGCATTGCAATTGGCGGTATTGTCGTTGATGCAGGTAATTTTGACTGGGGACGCAACGATAAATTTCCGACTATCGCTGGCCCACATTATTCAATGAACGGCATTAATTTCTATGAAGAATTCGGCCCTGCCGCCTTTACCGCACGATTCCGCGCCGAAGGGATGTACAATCTGGGGCCAAGCCTGTCACCAACCAATGCCTTTCATATTCTCCAAGGTCTGGAAACCTTGCCGTTACGCATGCAACGGCATATGGAAAATACGGACAAAATGCTCGCGTTTCTTAGCGATCACGATGGTGTGGCATGGGTGCGCCACCCTAATCTGCCCGATCATCCAGGGCATGAACTTGCCAAGAAAATGTTGCCGCGTGGCGCAGGCTCGATCATTGTTTTCGGTCTGAAAGGGGGACGCGAAGCAGGACGCGCCTTTATCGAGTCAGTCGATCTAGCATCACATCTGGCAAATGTTGGCGATGCCAAAACCCTAGTGATCCATCCAGCCAGCACGACACATTCGCATATTTCCGCCGAAGCCATGATCGAAGGCGGTTTGTCAGATGATATGATTCGCCTGTCGGTGGGGCTGGAAGACATAGACGATATTATTGCCGACTTCAAACAAGGGCTGAAGGCGGCTAGCCGTGCGGTCAAAGCCTGATCTGCCAGCATAGCGGGGATAACTATGAAACATAATCTGCATGGCATACAAATCCATCTTGCAACTGGCGGACGTGATTTTGATCCGGCTGGCGATGTGCTTGTCATGTTGCATGGAAGCGGACAGAATCATTTAAGCTGGATTTTACAAAGCCGTCATTTTGCCCATCAAGGCTATAGCGTGTTAGTGCCCGATTTCCCCGGACATGGCCTATCTGAAGGCGCGCCTCTTGAAACAATTGAAGATATGGCCGCTTGGCTTATCGATTTGCTTGACAGTCTCGGCGTCAAAACTGCCCGTGTGGTTGGGCATTCGCAAGGCTGCCTTGTCACAATCGAAGCAGCTGCCAGCCAGCCTGACCGCATCACGCATCTGGTTCTGATTGCTGGCGCCATGGCCATTCCGGTCAATGATGTTTTGTTAGACATGTCTGATAAAGCGCTGGAAAAAGCCATTGCCATGCTGACAAGCTTTGGGCATGGCCCCGAGGCGCATAAATATGACCACTCACTGCCAGGGCATTCTTTTATTGGCTTTGGAGAGCGGTTGATGGCGATAAATAACCGCGCGGCGTTAAAAGCCGATTTCACCGCCTGCAATAATTATAGTCATGGCACCGCCGCCGCCGCATCGATCCGTCAGCCAACCTTATGCCTGCTTGCCCAGAAAGACCGAAACACACCATTAAAGTTCGGTAAAATGATGGCCGAAGCTATCCAGGATTCTACCCTTGAGATCATTAATAATGCTGGTCATATGTTACCTGTTGAACGCCCGCTTGCGGTGAACGCCGCCATGCGTAATTTCCTTGGGAACCGGTGAATGGATTACATGGCAAATACCTGCCGAAGATAAAGGTTTAAGTTATGACACAATCTGATTTTTCCAAAATTGCTGTTATTGGTGCTGGCACCATGGGAAGTGGCATAGCCGCCCAGATCGCTAATGCCGGACATGATGTTTTGTTACTTGATCTTGATGCCCACAACCCGGGCGACAAAACCCCGGCTGAAATGGCTATAGATCGTTTGCTGGCATCAGACCCGCCGCAATTGATGGATAAGAAATTCACCAACCGTATAAGCACCGGCACGATTGATGGCGATCTTGAAAAACTAGCTGATTATGACTGGGTAATCGAAGCTGTGGTCGAACGGCTTGATATCAAGAAAGCTTTATATAAACGGCTTGATGATATTGTTCCGGCACATTGCATTATCAGTTCGAACACATCAACAATTCCGATCCGGCTTCTTGTCGAAGATATGCCAATCGCTTTTAAAAAACGGTTTGCGATTACACATTATTTCAACCCAGTACGGTATATGCGCCTGCTCGAGTTGGTGCGCGGCAGTGAAACCGAAGCCCGTATTATTGAAAAACTGGCTGATTTCAATGACCGTGTTCTGGGCAAAGGTGTTGTCCGCTGTGCGGATACACCCGGCTTTTTAGGCAACCGTGTTGGCGTGTTTGCGCTACAAGTTGGTATTGACGAAGCTTTCAAATGCGGCTTGTCGGTCGAAGATGCTGACGCCTTGATGGGGCGCCCCATGGGTATTCCCAAAACGGGTGTGTTTGGCCTTTATGATCTTATCGGCATTGATCTTATGGTTGATGTGGTTGCATCACTTGCGAGCATCCTGCCAGAAAATGATGCCTTTCATGCCGTTGGGGGCAAAAACCCCATGATTGATGCGATGATTGCCAATGGCTATACCGGAGACAAAGGCAAAGGTGGTTTTTACGTCACCGATGATGATGAAAATATATTTGTCAGGCCACTTGGTGGTGCCGAATTGCTTCCGCTAAAGCCGGTGAAAACAACCTTACCAGAATCAGCAAGCAAAGCGGCCGAAGCCACCGCACAACGTGCTGAGCCTTTGGATATGATCCTAGCTGGTGATGACATAAATGCGCGGTTCTGTCGCCGTGTTCTGGGACGGGTACTTGCCTATGCGGCCAGCCTTATCCCTGCTGTCACAAATAACCCGCAAGATATCGACGATGCTATGAAGCTGGGCTTTAACTGGATCCGTGGGCCATTTGAATTGATCGACGCTATTGGATATGAGCGCATGCAATCATTAATGTCGGAAGCTGGTGTCACAGTTCCTGAGGTTTTAAAAACTGAAAGCCCATTCTACCAGTTACAGGGCAGTAGCCTGATGGTGCGCGACGCTGCCAAAAAATATAATCCGGTCATGTTGCCGACAGGCGTCATACGGTTTCATATGACGCGCAGATCGATGACGCCCATTATAAGCAATAATTCTGCCAGCCTTTTTGTTCTTGATGGCTTTGCACAAAGCGTCAACGATCTAAGGCTTATCGAATTTCATTCAAAGGCAAATGCGCTGAATGATGAATCCATGGAAATTGTAGCTGCCGCCACCAAGGATCATGGCAGTGGTATAATCGTCCATAATGACGCTCAGCATTTTTCGGCTGGTGTTGATCTGAACGCGTTTCGCGCCTTTATAGAAGCCGAAGACTGGGACGGTATAGATAAATTTCTGGCACGATTCCAAGACGCTGTTTGCGCGCTGAAATATACGCCTGTGCCTGTTATCGGTGCGCCATCAGGCTTGGCCGTTGGTGGTGGTTTTGAGGTGCTAGCACATTGTGACAAATTAGCAGTTCATTCAAATTCGGTGCTTGGCCTTGTTGAGGCTGGTGTTGGTGTTGTACCTGGCGGTGGTGGTATCAAGGAAACTTTTTTACGGTGGCAAGCCGCTGGTAAAAATGTTGATGATGCCGCTTGGAAAACATGGATGAATATCGGCTATGGTGCCACCGGTTCGTCGCCTAACCTATCGGCTAAAATGCAGTATTTCCGCCCAGATCATGACGAAGCGGTTATGAACCGAGACAGGCTGTTGACCAAAGCAATAAGCATGATTGGCAAAATGCAGGATAGTTACCGCGCACCCGATATACCATCGTCAAAACTGGCGGACGCCAATTTGGCTGATAAGATGGCTGGCTTTATGCAGGAAGGTATCGATCGGGGCGATTTCATGCCGCATGACAAGACAGTCGCCATGGCGATTGCCAGTGTTATGTTGCAACGCGCCGGTGATGGTGGTGAAATTGACGAACAGGGGCTTTATGATCGCGAGCGGGAAGCCTTTATCACTTTGGCCAAGACTAAAGAAACCTATATCCGCATTTCCTCAATGCTTGATAATGGCTCACCTGTCAGAAATTAAAGCCAGTTAACGTCCATTTTGGCAAGCGCGTCAGGCCCATTCATCATTTTGCTGGCCAATTTTGCAACCTCGGGCAAGCTATAGGCCATATAGGCCGCAGCGCTTGCCTGTTTGGCTTTCATGAAGTCGGGGTTGCCAGCTTGTTCGGCTTCGGCTTTTACTGCCGCCGCTGCTGCACGTGCCATTTGCCAGCCCCCCGTCAGATAGCCAATAAGCATGATAAAATCGACACCTGCGGCGGCGGCATCACGCGGATTATTAGCTCGTGCCAGCAATGATTCCAGCGCCTGCCGGCCTGTATCAACAGCCTGTTTGACCTGATCCGCTAAAGCCATTGTGTTGTCATTTTGGGTGCTGATAATCGCATTCATATCAGCATCAATATCGGCAAACAGGCTGGTCACAGCCGCGCCCCCATCTCGCAGGGTTTTACGAAAAACAAGATCATTGGCTTGGATCGCCGTAGTGCCTTCATAAATTGGGAGAATACGGGCATCACGATAATGCTGGGCAACGCCGGTTTCCTCGATGAATCCCATGCCACCATGAATTTGAACAGCATCCGATGTTAGTGCCTGTGACCGCTCGGTCATCCAGCCCTTAATCACTGGGATCAGCAGGCTTGCGCGCTCATGCCAGAACGCCGCGTTATCCGTGCCATGCGATTTATCCAGACAGGCACCACCCACCACCATCAAGGCGCGCATCGCTTCAATCTCGGCTTTCATAATGGTCAGTATGCGCAAGACATCCGGATGATGAACAATGCTGTCACCTTTATTGCCCGCTATTGGTGTGCCTTGCACACGATCATGTGCATAATGCACAGCCTGTTGATAGGCGCGCTCGGAAATAGCAACGCCTTGCATACCAACGGCAAAGCGGGCGTTATTCATCATCAGGAACATATATTCCAGACCCTTATTTTCTTCGCCAATCAGATAGCCAACCGCACCACCATTGTCACCATATTGCAAAACCGCAGTCGGTGATGCCTTAATGCCCAGCTTTTTCTCAATCGAAACGCAGAAAACATCATTCGCCTCACCCAAAGAACCATCGGTATTGACCAAGATTTTAGGCACCGCAAACAGCGAAATGCCCTTGACCCCATCCGGGGCATCAGGCGTCCGCGCCAGCACAAGATGGATGATATTCTTGCTCATATCATGCTGGCCATAGGTGATATATATCTTCTGACCCTTAATCAGATAATGGTCATCATTAGGGATCGCCATTGTGCGCAAAGCACCAAGGTCGGTGCCAGCTTGTGGTTCGGTCAAATTCATCGTGCCTGACCATTCACCGCTAATCAGATTGGGAAGGAACGTGGCTTTTTGTTCAGGGCTGGCAACCTGTTCCAACGCGTCAATCGCCCCTTGCGTAAGCAAATGGCAAAGCGCAAAGCTCATATTGGCGCTATTCCACATTTCACTGACCACTGACCCCAGACACAAGGGCAAGCCTTGTCCACCATAGTCGGGATCCGCTTCGAACCCGATCCATCCACCTGTCGCTAGAGCCTGCCACGCCGCGCCAAACCCGTCTGGTAGAGATACCGAACCATCGTCATTACGCATAGCGCCCATAACATCACCATCGTGATTTAGCGGGGCAATAATATCACCGGCAACTTTACCGGCTTCTTCGAGCACAGCCTCGACCAGATCATCCGAGACCATATCCATACCAGGCAGTGCGGCGATATCATCAATACCAACCAGATGCGCAAGGGCAAATTTCATGTCATCGACAGGGGCTTTATACATAGGTCACTCACAATCAACAAAGCGGGGCATGTTCATTAACAATCTATAAGATGACTGATAATAAACTTCTCCCTTTGGCATTACAACGACACAAACCGTGGCTCGATGTCACGTCTGCCAACTATAATAGCACATTAAATTCGCTTCGGATTTTAGCATCAAGCGCGTCTGGAATATGCGTCGGGTTAAAGCTAGCAAGAATTTCATCCTTGCGCTTGCTTGCTACCTCGACGAGGTTTGGCTTGCCAAGTTCTTCCCATTCCTTTGGGCTCGACCGGTCGGCTATTGCTGGATAAACATATTCCGTCTGCATCAGGCCTATCGTCTGGTCATGCCCCAGATAATGCCCTGCGCCACCCATACAGACATCTTTCATCACAGCAACACCCAACGTCGCTTCATTGACTTCGACGCCACGCACACAGCGCAGACATTGCCCGATCATGTCATTATCGATGATCAGACTTTCCAGACAAAAGCCAAGTAATGACGCATGCATACCTGCCGCTTCATAGACCATATTCAGCCCTGATAGGCCTGCCATAACCAACGTGCTGCCTTTTTCGTAGCCTGATTGTGCATCTGGCATTTTGGCATCAGCCATCCCCGATGCAGCACCACCAGGCAGATCGAAATGCTGTAGCATCTGCGAACAGGCGGCGGTCAAAAGCCCTTGTTCGCCTGATCCTCCCGACATCGCACCAGTGCGCAAATCAGACACAAATGGCCAGGTGCCAACGATACAGGGATGCCCCGGCACCATCGCATTGACATAGACCAGACCAGCAATCACTTCGGCAAGCGCTTGAGCCACAGCGCCTGCAATACTGGCCGGTGCTGTCGCCCCAGCCTGACCTGCCGATAATAGCAATACTGGCATACCTGCATGAACCGCTTCTTCCATCACCAGACAGGACTCGGTCGCAAACCGCAACGGTGGCACGACAAAACAGTTACTGTTAGACACAAATGGCCGTGCACGCCATTTATCTTCACCGCCTGCAACCATATGCAGCATGTCAATTACTGGCCGCATGAATGGCGCTTCGGTAAAGCTACAGCCTACATGCTTTGTAGTACCCTTTATCGCGGCATAGACAGTGTTAAAATCGAGATCAGCCGGATCGGGAATATCGCGTGCCACCATCGGACGCTGAAAGAAATGAATATTATCCATTTGCTCGACTATGCGCGCGGCGTCATAGATATCGGCTAGATATGACTCACGATAGCAATTATTCTGCACATCAACGACATGAACAGCGGCGCCAGCAGTGCCAAAATGCACGCGTGATCCCGATAACAGCAAGTCATGCTTTTCATCCTGTCCATGGATCGTGATATGTCGGGCGGCTTTGGCAAGCGTATCTTCGACAAGCGCCCGCGGAAAGCGGACACGACCATCGTCACCCGCGATAGCCCCTGCATCAGTCATATATTTCACACCGCTTTCAGGTGCCTGACTTAGACCAATTTCGTCAAGTATCTGATAAACGGTATCTTCAATTGCTTTGACTGAAGCCTCGCTTAAAGGTTTGAAGGTGCCTCCAGACAGGCCTGGGCGAACTGGGCGTAATTCGTCTGCCAGCGGTGCGGCTCGAACCGAGCGACGCGCCTCACGACCGCCGCTTCGGCGGGTGGAATGTGGAATAGGTCTATTCTGCCGCATCGTTTCTTCCTTTCTGTCTGTCTATCTATCTGAATGTCTTTCGGCTATAAGCGCACTTGTTCAGCTTTCGGGTCATACATCGGTTTAAAGCTGACATCAGCGTCAATCATCTGGCCAGCAACATCGATTTGATAATGTGATTGCAACTGGGACTCAGCCGTTTCGCCAGCATCAGCGCACCCGACATAACCAAGGCCAATCGCCCCGCCAAGATGGTGCCCGTAATTTCCACTGGTTAAAAAGCCAACAATCTCGCCATCACGCAAAATCGCTTCATTATGATATAAAAGCGGGTCTGGATCTTTCAGGCGGAATTGCATCAATCGCTGATCCAGCCCGTCATTGCGTTTTGCCTTCACCGCATCAGCCCCAATCATACCGCCAAATTTTGACGCTGGTTTGGTTTCCTTAACAGCAAAGCCAAGTCCCGCTTCAAGCACATGATCCTCATTCGAAATATCATGCCCAAAATGCCGGAATGCCTTTTCTATCCGGCAACTATCCAGCGCATGAAGACCACATAGCTGTAAGGGGTGATCTTGGGCGCGTGCCATGATTGCATCAAACACATGATTCGACATATCCGCCGAAACATATAACTCCCAGCCAAGCTCGCCCACATAGGTCACGCGATGCGCGCGGGCAATGCCATGTCCAATCTCAATATCCTGCATCGTGCCAAAGGCAAAATCATCATTCGCAAGGCTTTGTGGGATCAAGGGTTGCAGAAAATCACGTGCTTCAGGGCCCATGACAACAAGGACAGACTCAGAAACCGTCACATCAATCGCAATCGCATGTGCAGTATCGGGGATATGTCCATTAATCCAGTGCAGATCACGCCGCACTGTTGCGGCTGGCGTTACAATCAAAAATTCATCCGATGTTAGTCGGGTAATCGTAACATCAGCCTCTATATGGCCAGCTTCATTGAGAAATTGTGTATAGACAATCTTACCTGGTGCAACCGCCACATCATTTGCCGCAATAGTCTGCAAAACAGCCTCGGCATCCTTGCCAATGACTTTGATTTTGCCAAAGCTCGACATATCAAACATGCCGACTTTTTCACGAACAGCTTTGTGTTCGCTGGCACTATAATCAAACCAGTTTTGGCGCTTCCAGCTATATTCATAAGCTGGGACTGTACCTTTGGCGATTTCCGATGACGGCAAGAACCAATTCGCGCGTTCCCATCCACTTGTTTCACCAAAACAAGCACCTGCCGCCTTCAGCCGGTCATGAACAGGTGATTGGCGAACATCGCGGGCACTTTCAACCTGCCTATAGGGAAAATGGTCGGCATATAACAGGCCAAGCGTTTCCGAAACCCGGGTTTTAAGATAGCTGCGGTTTGCCTGAAACGGCATCATCCGGCGGATATCAACATCCCACAAATCCATCGGGGCATTGCCTGTATCCATCCATTCAGCCAGCGCCATGCCGGCACCACCTGCGGACTGGATGCCCACCGAATTAAACCCGGCCGCGACAAAGAAATTCTTCACCTCAGGTGCCTCACCTAAAATATAGCGATCATCTGGGGTAAAACTTTCTGGCCCATTAAAAAAGGTCTGGATACCTGCCGTTGCCAAGGCTGGCAACCGTTCCACAGCACGCTCTAAAATAGGTTCGAAATGGTCAAAATCTTCGGGCAATGAGTCAAATTCAAAATCCTCAGGGATGCCATTCATACCCCATGGTTTTGAATTTGGTTCAAAGGCACCAAGCAACATTTTGCCAGCATCTTCCTTATAATAGGCGCACTCGTCTGGCACCCGAAGAACTGGCAGATTCGGCGTTAGCCCTTCAATCGCCTCGGTCACAATATAAAAATGCTCACAGGCATGAAGTGGTACAGCAACACCTGCCATTGCGCCAATTTCGCGCGCCCACATGCCACCTGCATTAACCACATAATCAGCCGTGATCGGCCCTTCATTCGTCATCACGCCAGTCACGCATCCCTCAGATTGGTCAATGGCCGTTACCTTGACACCCTGAATGATCTTGACGCCAAAATTACGCGCACCTTTGGCTAATGCTTGCGTAATATTGACTGGATCGGCTTGCCCATCCTTTGGCAACCATACGCCCCCAACAACATTATCCAGCGACAGCCCCGGATAGCGTTTGCTGACATCATCGGGCAGAATCTCATCGACTTCGACACCAAAGGCACGCGCCATGGCCGCCGAACGTCTCAGCTCTTCCATCCGTTCATCTGTCAGGGCAACAGTGATTGATCCATTCCGCTTAAAGCCGGTCGCAACGCCGGTTTCCTGTTCCAGATCAAAATAAAGTTCCTGCGAATATTTCGCCAGACGGGTCATATTCTGGGTCGCGCGAAGCTGGGCGATCAGACCTGCGGCATGCCATGTTGTGCCACAGGTCAGCTGTTTGCGTTCAAGCAGAACCACATCTTTCCAACCAAGCTTGCCAAGATGATACGCGATCGAACAACCGATGACACCGCCACCGATAATGACAGCACGTGCGTGGGACGGAATGGCCATGACTACCCCTTTAACTTTGCATTGCTTGAATCATACAGAACATGGCCATCGACAATATGCGCATGGCGGATCCGGCCTAGCACATCAACCGCAACCGTTGCCCCATCAACCAGCGCGTCTGCATCAATGACCGCCATAGCTATCGATGCCCCTACCCGATGACCGTAACCCGCCGATATAACCAGACCAGCAGCTTCGCCATTGACCAGAACCGTACTTAGATAGACCGCCTCTCCAAAAGGCGCGCCATCAGCTGGATCATCAACAGTCAAAGTTACAAAGCACCGTTTTGCGCCTGCCTGATGCTCGGCCATCAATGCCGCCTTGCCGGTAAAGTCGTCTTTGCTGAAATTCACCCAGCGTTCGAGACCACTTTCCAACATCGTATAATCCGAAGTTAGATCGGCCTTCCATGACCTATAGCCTTTTTCAAGCCGCATCGAATCTAATGCCAACATGCCGAAATGCCCAAGTTGATGCGCATCACCCTGTGCGATAATGGCGTCATAAACGGTAACAACATCTTGCATTGGGCAATGTAGTTCCCATCCAGCTTCACCAGCAAAAGATACACGGATAGCCGTGGTTTCAACCCCAGCGATCGTAACTTTTTGATGCGTCAGCCACGGAAACGCGGCTGACGCCACATCTATAGCAACCACATCAGCAAGCAAAGCAGGTGCTTTTGGCCCCGTGACAAGCAAGGTGGCAAAATCGCGCGTTAAATCGCTGATGGAAATCGCCCCCCCTGCTGGCAGGGCAAAGGACAGCAAATCGAAATCATGCCAATATGCCCCAGCACCTGTCATCAGCATGAATTCATCATCGCCAAGACAGGTTGCGGTCATTTCGCTAAGCACGCGCCCCTTTGGCGAGGCAAAATAAATCAGGCCAATCCGTCCGGGCTTTGGTAGATTGCCCGTAATCAGCGATGATAACCAATTCCGCGTGCCTTCACCTTTGATCATATAACGCGAAAATCCGGTTAGTTCGAGAATGCCTGCATGTTCTGCAACATGGCGGCATTCGGCACCAACGGTGTCGAACCAGGCTTGACGATCATAGCTATCTGCAGGACGCCTCTCATCACCTGCTTTTGGGAACCAATCCGCACGTTCCCACCCACCATAGGCGCCAAATTCGGCACCTGCAGCTTCGAGCCGTTCATAAAGCGGACTCACCTTTGCCTTACGACCAGCTGGCCACTGAATTTGCGGAAAATGCATAGCATATTCATGGCTATAGGTTTCAATGGCCTTAGCCGCCGTATAAGCCGTATCGACATGATCGGTAAAGCGGCGCGGGTCAACCGCCCAGCTATCGGTTTCAGCCTCGCCTTCGACAATAATATCCGCCAGTAATTTACCCGCGCCACCGCCCTGCACAATGCCAAAGGTAAATACACAAGCTTCAAAAGCGTTGGGCACACCTGGCATCTGGCCGATAAGCGGCAAACCGTCAGGCGTATAGGGAATCGGGCCATTGACTACGCGGGTTATTCCACCACTGCCCAGAATCGGCACACGTTCACAGGCATCCTCAATATACCATTCCAGCCGGTCAAGGTCATCATTATATAGCTGGAAAGAGAAATCATCCGGCATCGGATCATCGTCGGTCAGCCAATGAGCACGGCAATTTTTTTCATAGGGCCCAAGCAATAATCCGTCTTTTTCCTGACGCAGATAATACGAGCTGTCCGGATCGCGCAGCAATGGTAACTTGCTGTCGCGTGCGGTCAGTTCGGGAATGGCTTCGGTAATCAGATATTGATGCGCCAGCGATACACAGGGCACATCACGGCCAAACATCTTGCCAAGCTCATTGGCACGATAACCCGCCGCATTGACAACGAATTCAGCCTGAATATCACCTTGCGACGTTGAAATAGTCCATTCACCCTTGTCCCATTTGACACCGGTTACTGGACAGAAACGAATAATGGTCGCACCTAGATCACGCGCGCCCTTGGCCAATGCCTGCGTTAATTGCGCTGGATCAATATCGCCATCATAGGGATCCCACTGGCCACCATATAGATCATGCGTTTCAAGAAACGGATAGACATCCTGCATGTCCTTATTCGACATTTCCTGTAATTCGACACCCATCTGCCGCCCCATACGCTCAACATGGCGGAACTCTTCCATGCGCTGGCGACTATGGGCA